>JAGODA010000315.1 GCA_017998475.1 Spirochaetota bacterium
TGTACGGGGCGCTGTATACGGTGAGAAACGGCAGGGTGTATATTCATACGGCTAAACTCGACAACGACGAGAGAATCATACGTCACGCACTGGTCACGGTCTTACGAGACCACTTCGGAGAGTATATTTCGAGTACGCGGATTGAAGAAACTCTCAAAGCATACCGTTCGTTCAAGTCAACCGTTACGATGAGGGTGGGATCGAATCTCGAAATTCGGTGCGAACGTGAGGGGCAGGGATCGATTATTAGCATCGGTAACGCGTCCACAGAGGCCCGGAAACCGCCATCGTGGGAATACAGGGTGGATATGGCCGGCATAAGCGCACGTCCTTTCGAGGTCAATATCAGCGAGAGCGGACTTTCACTGATGGTGTGCGTCGTGGAGTATTCACGCTTCCTGGAGGAAGGACGAAACGGGCACGGCCTTTTTTTAGCTTTACCGGGTGATGTGGCTTATATTATATTGAGAAGCAGGGTCAGGGGTGACCGTATACGCCTTGCCACCGGCACCAGAAAGATAAAGGATATTCTGATAGACATGAAAGTACCTGTCAGGCTCCGCGATTCGATCCCGGTTGTTATGGCTGGAGACGAGACGGCGGCGCTGATGACCGGAGTGATACAAGGTTACAGCCACAGGGTAGGGTGTAACTTCATGGTATCGGAGATGTCCCAAAAAATACTTGCTATATACCGGGTCGGGGGATAAACGGCAACAGTGATCCGCCGTGGAATCTCCGGCGGGTGACGACTCGAATCCGGCCCGTCGTAATTACCATAGATTGTCACCAAACCGGAAAACGCAGACTGTACGGCCGCCGGGTTAACGGTGATTAAGGCGTACCGGAGCATTAATAGGTGAATCGTCTCCGGCTGCGAACTATCAGGAGTGGCAAATGAACAAAACAGGAAAACAGATCGCGCTTTTACTGCTCATAGTGGTTCTTGCGATAGCGATTTTTAAAATGAACGATACCACCAAGCCGCGAGTGGAAACGCTGCAGTACAGCGATTTCCTGCGAAAGGTTTCGGAACAGAAAGTAAAGGCCGTTTCCATAATAAACGGAAAGAAGATATCGGGAACCTACACAAAAGGAGATAAATCATTCCATTTCGAAACGGTCATTCCCTATGATGATCCTGATCTCATGAAAAATCTCCTTGCCTCGAAGGTCGAGATAAAGGGAGAGGAGGCCGACGATAACCTTTTCCTGAAAGGTCTGCTGAATTTCCTTCCATGGCTTTTCTTTTTCGGGCTTATATGGTTTTTCATGATACGGCAGATACAATCAACCGGTAACAAGGCGATGTCCTTCGGTAAGAGCCGCGCGCGCCTTAATCCCGAAACCCGTAACAAGGTGACATTTGCCGATGTGGCGGGAGTCGACGAGGCGAAAGAGGAACTCGGCGAGGTGATCGATTTCCTTAAAGATCCCAAGAAATTTTCGAGTATCGGTGCAAAAATCCCCAAAGGCGTATTGTTGATGGGGCCTCCGGGGACCGGCAAAACCCTCCTCGCCAGAGCGATCGCCGGGGAAGCGGGAGTTCCTTTCTTTTCGATAAGCGGTTCGGATTTCGTTGAAATGTTCGTCGGGGTGGGAGCCTCGCGGGTGCGTGATCTGTTCGAACAGGGAAAGAAGAACGCACCGTGCATTATTTTTATCGATGAGATCGATGCGGTCGGAAGACTCAGGGGGGCGGGCCTTGGCGGCGGGCACGATGAGCGTGAGCAGACCCTCAATCAACTTCTTGTCGAAATGGATGGATTCGAGACAAACGAGGGGGTTATAATCGTCGCGGCGACGAACAGGCCTGACGTCCTCGATCCCGCGCTTCTCAGGCCGGGCCGGTTCGACCGACAGGTTGTTGTCGATACCCCGGATATAAAGGGACGGGAAAAGATACTGGCGGTCCATTCGAGGAAGATCCCCCTCTCGCGAGAGGTTGATCTCAAGGTTATTGCCCGCGGAACTCCGGGTTTTACCGGAGCCGACCTTGCCAATCTGGTTAATGAAGGAGCGCTTCTCGCCGCCCGCCGGGGGAAAAAACGGGTCTCAATGATCGACCTCGAGGATGCGAAGGACAAGGTGCTTATGGGCCCCGAGCGTCGTTCGATGCTCATTTCGAACGAGGAGAAAGAGATCATCGCGTACCACGAATCCGGCCATGCTCTGCTCGGCCTGCTGACGGGCTCGGACCCCATCCACAAGGTGACCGTGATTCCGCGCGGGAGGGCTCTCGGCCTTACCATGCAGTTACCTAAAGAAGAAAAGCACCTCCACTCCAGGAATTACTGGCTGAACCAGATTACGGTTCTTTTCGGCGGCCACGTTTCCGAGTCGCTAAAATTCAAGGACGTGACGACAGGTTCCAGCAACGATCTGGAGCGCGCCACCGATATAGCGCGCAGAATGGTCTGCGAGTGGGGGATGAGCAAGAAGATCGGCATGGTCACCTTCGGCAAGAAGAACGAACAGATATTCCTCGGAAGGGAAATCGCCCAGCACCGAGATTACAGCGAGACGACTGCCGAGATGATAGACGACGAGGTGAAGGCCATACTGACCGAATGCGAGAAGCGTGCGCGCAGGCTGATAACGGGAAACAAGACGAAATTCGAAAAGATCGCCCAGTACCTTGTCGAAAGAGAGACACTCAATGCCGAAGAAATCCAGATGATCATGCGGGGAGAGGAGCTTCCTCCCATGATGAACACCTCGTCGCAAAAACCAGGCGATCCGTCGTCGAAGGAAAAGAAGACGGATATGGTCAAAGCGGACGGTGGAATGCTCGAACCCGCAAAACCATAGACAGGTAACCAGGGCTCCGGATGATTGATGACGACCTCGACAGACTTCTGTCGGATGTAGACAGCGCTTCCGATTACAGCGGCGCAAGAGAGGACAGCCTGCGTTTCAAGCAGCGCATGGCGCGGAAGTCTGATATAAATATTGAGGCCTCCGGGGACGGTGTACACTCCGAGAAGGCATTCATCGACCGAATACTGGGTCTCGAGGTCGACAATGATATAATGGATTTCGCAAAAGGGGCGCCCGCGGCCGTACATGTACACACGATAAAAACGGCACATTTCCGGAGACTTCTGTCTGAATACAGCGTTCCGGACAGCGTTCAATCACTCATCCAGAAGTACAAATATACGTTCATTCGGTTTATAGAGAATGTCGAAAGGTTATATGCTGAATTCGCCATTCCACTATCCATCGACTCCCTCATTAAAAAAGCGCGCAAGGACTATCCCCTGTACTTTGAAGGTTTTGAGGAAGAAAACAAGCTCGATTTCATCATGCTAACGGAGCTCTTCCTGCGCCTCAGGGAATTCAACAGCAGGGCCAGGAAGGAATGGAGCGAGCTGTCAAAAAGCATCGGTGTGATTAACCTCGCCGTGGAGGGAAAGGGGCTGTATTCCGAGCTGAACGCGCAGGTCGAATCGGCTCTGGTGTTTTGCGAGGGAACCGATCGCTTCCTTGCGCGTATAGCCCTTTTTCTGGCCATTCCCACAGATGATTATGATGTTATTGAGAGGGATATATCCAATAAAACGATATATTACCAATCAATGTCGTATAAATACGATGCGCTTTTCAATATCGGTGCTTACATCGATGGCGGTACGGTAAAACAGAAGACTTCCGGGGGCGCTCTCGATCTGGATGCGGAAGGTATACATGGCGATGAGATCAGGGGACATCAGGAGAGCCCACCCGGGCGCGAAGCGAGTGAAATCCGGGGAACGGTTGCGCCTGCCGGGGGGGCGCGGGATTTTTCCGAACAGGAAGTGGATACCGGTTTCAGGGTGAGGGGGACAAGCGCCTGGAATACGCGAGAGCCATACACAATGAGGTTGTCACGTGAGAAACTGGACAGGGATTACGAGGATATTACCAACTCGTTCCATTACACCCGGGAGCCGGAAACGACGACCTCCCAGGAAGGGGCCGTCAAACGCGCGA
>JAGODA010000314.1 GCA_017998475.1 Spirochaetota bacterium
TTCGGGACGTTGCCGTACTGGTAGGGAACAGGCATGCCTGCTCCCTAGCGTACCCATGTACCCAAAAATACTGGCCAAAACCAGACATCGCTATCTTTGGCACGACTTTAAGAGATGATTATTATACATTTTAACCATACCGACTGGACGGTTTCGCAAAGAGGAGGACTGAAATGAAAAAATGTATGATGACTCTGGCGGTTATGCTCGTGATACTCTTTTCCTTTTCCATGATCGCGGTGGCAAAGACCTATGACGTTGTCCTCATCCACGGGCTTACGAACAAGCACCAGTGGAGCGACGCGTTTCTGAACCAGATAGCGGCAACCTGGGGCTCCGGTAACGTCTACGTGATCTTCACCAACGAGTCGACAAGGGTATGGACCCGTACCATCAACGGCAGGGTAATTTACTTCTGCGGGGAGAACGATTTCAGCGCCGGTGATGATACCATCAGCGTTCAATCCTCCCTTATGAACCAGAAGATAGAGCTCCTCCGCGCCTCCTACGGGTTGAGCTACAACTTTAATATTATAGCGCACAGCATGGGCGGGCTCGTATCGCGCCACTATATCGCCGGGCATGCTTACAGGGTCGCCGGCCTGGTAACGCTGGGCACGCCGCACCTGGGCTCACAGCTCGCGAACAACTTCGAGTGGGCGGGCTTCTTCGTGGGCGCCACCGCCGCAATCGGGAACCTCAACACAAGCTGGGTCCAGAACACCTTCAACGTCGCCTACCCGATCTCCGGTGCCAGGCTGTATAGCGGCGGCACCATCACCACGATCGAAGGCGACGCTGACGGATGGGACTGCTGGGGATGGGGCGGCGAGCTCCAACTCGGCTGGGACTGGCTCATCACCTTCTACTGGAAAGACAGCGACGGTCTGGTGCCCAGCGGCTATGCCCGGATAAGCGGCACCGTGGCCGGGCCCAAGTTTTCAAGCTACGACCACATGGAGCTTGTCACACAGACGAGCGTGGCAACCTCGGCGGCATCATACTTGAGATAGCATCGAAGAGATAACAACTACCCCCGAAGGGCCGCCACGAGCGGCCCTTTTTTTTGGCTTGCTGAATATCACAAGGAGACGCGGGGGATTATACGCCCTGTCATTCCCGCGCAGACGAAAATCCGTGGGGTCTCACGCGGAGACGCGGAGCCGCGGAGAATGGATAACCGCAAAAGGAAACCACAGAGGCGCAGAGGCACGGAGGGAAAAGGCGTGTGACAGGCGCGAATTGCAATTCGCGCCTGTTCTGATTAGAAGACCCGAGGCACGACGTCGAGGGAGGGCCGGTGCAGACACGGATGTCTTCCACCGGCCCTTGCGGAGTTAATTCCGATCACAGAGATAGTTCAGCCCCGCCGGCCAGGCGCGACTTTCTTTGGGCGACTTTCTTTTTCGCAAAAGAAAGTCGCGAAGTCCCCACACATGGCGCCGGCATGTGAAACACGGAGCGCGAGGTTATCACATTGCAACAGCATTGTCTCACGCGAAGCCGCGGGGGGAAAGGCATTGTGTCATCACGAGGAGGCCGCAGGCCGACGTGGTGATCCCTGTCTCGGAATGGTTTCCCGACATGGATAAGATCGCCGCGCTGCGCTCGCGATGACTGTGCTGGCTCACGCGCTCCACCTTTCTTCATCTCCACCGAAAGAAATTCATTGAAACCGGTGCGCGCGGATCCACGTGCGCGCTCGTTCCAGGCCTGTTTTTCAGCCTTTTCCATTGCGCGCCACCGGGCTACCAGGGCGGCGAAACGCGTTCTTCGCGCAAGCTGCCTTTCAGTCTTAGGGTCGCGGGGAACGACATGGGACCTCACGCAGTGGGTGCCGTTCCTGGTATAAAAGACCAGGCCGCCCAGTTTTCCGCTGATGCAGACTATCGCTGGATTGTATCGAACGAGTCCCATTTCTGCATTCACCCTTATTCAATCTTATATACGATTCCGTCCCATAAAACATGCACTTTTTTTCTTAAAGGCAACTATTTTTTCATGCTTTCGGGCAATTACGGCATTCATTCAGGCTGAAAGGCGCTGAAATTATAATTCAATGGACAAAGGATACAGCTATATAAAGGGAGCATAGGTATTGAAGCGAGGGGGAATAGGAGCTGAATAAATGTGCGATAAAGGTTATTGTGGTTACTCAAATATGATTGACGGGATGTCGCCGGGAGAAAAACAGTATCAAGAAACATTACCATCCCTGGAGGCTGCAGCGATGAAATGGCCGGTTATCACTTCGATTATCTCCATGGTATTCCTCGTTCCGGCGATTTTGCCCGGTGCGGACGAGTTCAAGCGGCACGGCGGCCTGCATTCCTTCAAGGAAACCGACAAACATGTCGCGCGGTTCGAGGCCCCGGACAGGGTCGAGTGGCAGAAACCCGATGAAGTGATTTCGGCGCTGGACATCCGGGAGGGCGATCATGTGGCCGATATCGGTGCCGGGAGCGGGTTTTTCACCCGCAGATTCGCCAAGGCAGTGGGGCCGGGTGGTTCGGCGACAGGATTTGACGTAGAACCGGGCATGGTGCGATACATGAAAAACGACGCGCAAAAGAGGGATTTGAAGAACTACCATGCCGATTTGATCTCGGCCGCCTCACCGGCTCTGGGTAAAGACCGTTTCGATATTATTTTCATGTGCAACACGTATCATCACATCACCGGGAGGCCCGGCTATCTCCGAAAGATCTATCCCTCGCTCAAGCAGGGAGGGCGGATAGTGATTGTCGACTACAGGAAGAACTCGAAGTTCGGCCCGCCGGCACACTACAAGCTTGAGGAGAAAACCGTGATTCGGGAGTTCGGCGCCGCGGGATACAGACTCTCCCGGAAGCACGATTTCCTCCCGAACCAGTACATGCTCGAGTTCGTCAGGAAAGCGGTCCCTTAATCCACCGCGATCATAACGTTCGACGCCTTGACCACCGCGTAGACCGCCTTGCCGTTCTCCAGGCCGAGGTGCTGCGCCGACTCCTTGGTGATGATCGACACGATCTCCGCCCCGCCGGGGAGTTCCACGACCACCTCGCTGTTCACCGAACCGTGGGTGATCTTTTTGACCTTTCCCTTTAATGTGTTGCGCGCGCTGATTTTCATATACGCCTCCTTTATGCCCGATACCGGTTTTCGCCACGCATGCGGAACTGGCCGCTCCGTTGCGATTCACCCGGCTATTGTAAAGATAGCAACATGCGGATAAGTCATCAACACGATTTGGAACATTTATTTTATAAAATATTATTTTTTCGCGCGGCGGAAAATTGGTTCGCCAGATGATATCGTATTCTGTAGCGGAAGGTACGTTAATGGGAATATTTTTCCGAATGTCGCTTTTTTCGGAAAGAATATTCCGCGGCCAGCAATAGTCCCGAACGCCTGGCTCGTTACCGATGCTTCCTGATGATGACCCAGTAACCCCTGAGGTTGTCGTCGATCACGGTAAAATCCTCGATTCCCGCGCCTTCCAGCGCTTCGAGTATTTCATCATGCGTGAATTTTTTCGGCGGCTTTCCCTTCCGGGATTCCCTGTCCCTGTCGATGTGCGCATATCCCGCGCCGAAACCGCATCCGATATACGCCGATCCCCCCGGTTTCAGGATACGGTATATTTCTTTGAGGTTTGAATGCGGCAATTCGCCATATTCCAACGAATGAATCAGCAACACACGATCCACCGAGTTGGTTTCAATCGGCAATTCCGCCTCTTCGGCCAACACCGATAAATTGGCACCCTGCTCCGGCCACGGGAAACTGCCCTGTGCCGCAGGATTAATGGCAATGCAGCGCTCTGCTTCGGGAAGGAACATATCCAGATAGGGTTGCGGACATCCGATCCCGACAACCCGTAACCCTTTGACATGGGGCCAACATGACCTTATTTTCCGGCGCAACACAGACCGGACAACGCCGCCCATCGGCGTGTTGTAAAAATCCCTGAAATCATAAATCGACTGATAC
>JAGODA010000020.1 GCA_017998475.1 Spirochaetota bacterium
CGACCAGGATGAGGATGTACCTGCTTGCCGGGCTCGTCGCGCTGCTGGCGCTCATGGCCGCCGTGCTGTATCTGCCGCTGCTCATACCGAGACGACCGCGCGAGCTCACCGTCCTCCAGGAGGCACGGACCGGAATAGAGACGAAGCTCCGGGAAATACTCAGGGAGAACGAGATCGAGCTTCACGACTACAAGCTGGAAGCTGTGTACGGCTTCCTGCTCCAGTATTTCGAGGAGTACGGGGAATACGCCGACGGACTCCTGGAATTGTTCAGGCTGCGCGAGGGGCTGAAAAGCCCCGAGTACCTCGGCTCCCTGCAGGAGGAACAGCGTGAGCTGACGGTCGCGGCGGACGCCCGGCGCGAGGAAATAACGACCGACCTCTCCAGGCTGGCCAGATACGGATCGCGGGAGATCGATGAAACCAGGCTCGGTTCGGCGAAAGAGGACATCGACGTCGAGATCGCCCGGTCCGAGGACGAGCGGCGCGCCCAGACGAAGATCCTGGCCCAGCTGGAGGAGGAGTCCCGGACCACCGTCAATTACGATGAGGAGCTCAGACTCCTCGGCCAGGAGCGGTCCGCGGCCGAGCAGCGCTACGGGAGCCTGGCCGCACGAAGAAAGACCATGGACCTTATCGGTTCCGTGTTCGAAGAGGTCATAGGACTACGCGAGTCCAGCCAGATCGCGCGGCTCGCGCGCGACGCGCGGGCCAGATTCAACGCCATTACCGAGAACCGCCATATAACCGAGATCGACGAAGACGTCCTGATCCGATTCATACGGGCGGGCGGAAGGCTCGACGAACTCAATCCGGCAACAGCGCATCTTTTACTGCTTGCCCTGAAAATCACATTGTCGGATTTTATCCTCGAATCCGGGGGCACGCCGCCTCCGCTGATCGTCGACGACCCCTTCATCTTCATGGACGACAGGCGCGGGGAAAACCTCGAACGACTGCTCTCCGAGGCGGCAAGGGAGAGGCAGATAATCGTATTCACCCAGCACGGATCGCGCACCGATGGGAGCGCCACAATAGAGCTTTAATAATGGACGGCAACGGACAGCTGACATTCTCCGACGACCCTCTGCTGGTCGGCGTCAACGCGGCGTACCAGCTCATCGAGGAGGGCGATTTCGCCTCGGCGGTTAAAAAAATCGACGAGCTTCTTACGGTAAACCCCGAGTATCCCGGGCTCGTGGAGGGCTACCGCACGGCGAAGTTCTGGCACAATCGGCAGAAGGAGATCGCGCGCCTCGACCGCGGCAAGCAGACCGCCGATTTCCTCATGACCCAGTGGGAGATATTCAGGTCCTACTCGCAGGAAAAAACTTTACAGAACTCGAGCGCCTACAAGTCGGCGATGCGCTACATCTTCTTCACCGCCTCCGAAAACTACAAGCTCGCCTTTCAAAGCCAGGAAAGCACGGCGGACAACTTCGAGCTGCTGCTCAACCTGGGCCTGTGCTTTATAACGCTCGGCGAGTACCGTCAGACCGTGGAAACCCTGGAGTACGCCCGAAGCTCGTACCGCTCGAGCGCCCGCCTGCTCGCGCTTCTCGCCGAGGCGTACTACCACATCGGCGAGGTCCCGAAATCGCTCCTGCTGTTCCGGGAGGCCTTCTCCATCAATCCGGCCGAGATCGAACTGGGCCTCCTCAAGGCGAAGCCCATACAGGAGATCCTTGTGGCCGTCGCCGAAAAGAAGCCCTCCGCCGCCGATCCGCGCGAGTGGGTGCCCGTTATCGGTTTTATCGAGGACATCCTCTTCGTCAAGCGCCATCTCAACATGCAGCAGGTGGAGGGCATACGTCGCGAGATATACAGCCTGGAAAAGAGCTTCCAGACCCTCAGCAGGGAACGCGTGGAAAACTCCAACATCGTCCCCAGGCTCCTCAACAAGTACCTGTGGATGCTCGATTATTTCGAGTTCCAGCAGTATAATTTCGAGAGCCTGAGCGAAATCAGGACACGGCTCATACAGATCGACAGAGGGCTCTTCGAGGACTTCTTTAAAAAGAACCGCAACGACCTCAAAAAGCCCCGCTAAAAAAACATTGACACCCCGTCTCCGGTCATAGGAATAATCCCATGTGCCGGAACCGTCGCCGGGCGCCCTGTCGCACATCGTGAACGTATGTTTCCGCCCGCCCGCCGCCGGAACGGGCCGTACAGGGACGAACACGCGTACTCGAAGCGCGCATTCCCGCGGCGTTAGCGCACCATCACGCATACAGGACCGAACCATGGAACTCCCGTCATCGTACAATCCAAAGGAAGCCGAGGACAGATGGTACCGACTGTGGGAGGAGGAAGGACACTTCCACGCCCGCGAGGACGACGGCCGCGCTCCCTATTCCATTGTAATACCGCCGCCCAACGTGACGGGCAGCCTTCACATGGGACACGCGCTTAACAACACCCTTCAGGACATCCTCTCGCGCTGGCAGCGAATGAAGGGAAAATCGGTTCTGTGGATGCCCGGAATGGACCACGCGGGCATCGCCACGCAGAACGTCGTGGAGCGGCTGCTTCGCGAGGAGGGCAAAAACAGGAACGATCTCGGGCGCGAGGCCTTCGTAAAACGCGTATGGGACTGGAAGGAGCATTACGGCGGGCAGATAAAGGGCCAGCTGAAGCGCCTGGGCTGTTCGCTCGACTGGCCGCGCGAGCGCTTCACGCTGGACGAGGGCCTGTCGCGCGCCGTGCGCAGGGTCTTCGTGAGCCTCTACGAGGAGGGCCTCATCTACCGCGGCTACCGCATCATCAACTGGTGCCCGCGCTGCGAGACGGCGCTCTCCGATATCGAGACCGAATACCGCGATCTTAAAGGCAAACTGTATCATATCAAATATCCGATAGCCGGCGGGGACGGTTTCATCGTCGTGGCGACCACCCGTCCCGAGACAATGCTGGGCGACACCGGCGTGGCGGTGAATCCCGATGACGAGCGCTACACCGGCCTCGTCGGCAGGTTCGTGGTCCTGCCGCTCATGAACAGGAAGATACCGGTCTTCGCCGACGCGTACGTCGACAAAAGCTTCGGCACGGGCCTGGTCAAGGTGACTCCCGGCCACGACCCCAACGACTTCGAGATGGGCAAGCGCCATGATCTGGAGGAGATCAACATCCTCGATCCGCGCGGCTGCATCAACGAAAACGGCGGCCCTTACCGGGGACTGTCGCGTTTCGAGGCGCGCGAGAAAGTGATCGCCGACCTGGACGCGCAGGGCCTCCTCGAGAAAATCGAGGACCACGACCACTCGGTAGGCCACTGTTACCGCTGCAACACGGTCATCGAGCCCTACCTTTCCAGGCAGTGGTTCGTGAAGATCAAGCCGCTCGCCGACGAGGGGATCGCGGCGGTAAAGGGCGGGCGCATCCGCTTCGTTCCGTCCAGCTGGGAGAAGACCTACTTCGAGTGGATGTACAACGTTCGCGACTGGTGCATCTCGCGACAGCTCTGGTGGGGGCACCGCATCCCCGCCTTCTATTGCGAATCGTGCGAACACGTCACCGTTTCGATGGACGACCCGACAACGTGCGAAAAGTGCGGCGCGTCGAAACTCAGGCAGGACGAGGACGTGCTGGACACCTGGTTCTCCTCGGCGCTGTGGCCGTTCTCCACCCTGGGATGGCCGGAATCCACCGCCGCGCTCGACAAGTACTATCCCACCACGGTGCTGGTGACCGGCTTCGACATCATCTTCTTCTGGGTCGCGCGGATGATCATGATGGGCCTGAAGTTCATGAAGGACGTGCCCTTCCGCGACGTCTACATCCACGCCCTTGTGCGCGACGAGCACGGCCACAAGATGAGCAAATCGCGCGGCAACGTGATCGATCCGCTCATCATCATGGACAAATACGGCACCGACGCCTTCCGCTTCACCCTGGCCGTTTTCGCGGCGCAGGGACGCGATGTCATACTTTCCGAAAAACGCATAGAGGGATACAGCGCCTTCTGCAACAAGATATGGAACGCAACCCGTTTCATACTGATGAACCTGGGGGATGATTTCTCGCCGCGGGAGGTCCGCGCGGAGGAGCTCGAGCGCTTCGACCGCTGGATACTGCACCGCCTGGAACGCGCGATCGCGGACGTTAACCGGGCGCTCGAGGAATATCGCTTCAACGAGGCCGCGCAGTCCATCTATGAATTCTGGTGGCACGAGTTCTGCGACTGGTACCTGGAGCTCTCCAAACCGCGCGTGTACGCGGCCGGAGACGGCTCGCGCGCCTCTGGCGAGGCGGCGAAACAGGTGCTCTATTACGTTCTGGCGACATGCATGAAGCTCATGCACCCCTTCATGCCCTTCATCACCGAGGAGATATGGGACCGCATAAAGGCCGCGGGCGACGGCCGTCTCATAGTGGCCCCGTGGCCCGAACCCCGGGAGGAGTTCTCGTTCCCCGAGGATGCGCGCGAGACCGAGCTTTTCAAGGAGATCGTCTACAAGATCCGAAACATCCGCGGCGAGATGAACATCCCGCCCGACAGAAAGGCCGACGTCATCGTGAAGACGGCGGACCCGGCCCTCGGCGCGCTCGTCGAGGCGGAGACCGTGCATATCCGCACGAACGCAAAGGTCGAAACGATACGCGTCGACGCCGGCTACAGCCCGGCGAAAACCGACGCGTCGGCGGTGTTCGCCGGCGGCGAGCTCTTCATTCCGCTCAAGGGCCTCATCGATATGGAGAAGGAGCGCGCGCGCCTGGAAAAGGAAATAGCGAGAGTACAGGGCGACCTGGCGAAGACCACGGCCAAACTGGGCAACGAGTCGTTTACGTCCAGGGCGCCGCGCGAGGTCATCGCGAAGGAGGAATCGAAGCGGGATGAGCTCGCCGCGATGCTCGAAATGCTCGAAAAAAATCTCGCAAAGCTGTCGTAGCATACGGCCGGGGGCGGAAACCGGGTCCAGAACTTGCCGCATACGACGTTTCGGGGTATTATTAGATAAGGCCTTGATTACGCCACCGGAGAGATGCCGATGATTTCATTCGACCTTGAATGCGCCAACGAGCACCGCTTCGAAGGGATCTTCAAGGATTACGAATCCTTCACGTCCCAGATGGAACGGGGGCTGGTAAGCTGCCCCTACTGTGAGAGCGGCGAGGTCAAAAGGCTCTTCAGCGGCTGCTCCATACAGGCCCGCCCCTCGAGCGCGACGCTGGTCGACCGCAAGGGGCCCAACCTCTTCGCGGTCCTGCGTATGATCGAGAACTATGTAAGGGAGAATTTCGACAACGTCGGCACCGATTTCGCCGAGACCGCGCGCGCCATACATTACGGCGCGGAAGAGGAGCGCAACATCTACGGCCAGTCCACGCAGGAGGAAATAAGCGAACTGCTGGAGGAGGGCATCTCGGTGACGCCCCTCCCCTCGGCCGGAACCTCCGAGAACTGAGCGTCCCGGCTCAACGCTCGTCGAAGAAGAAGGTGACCAGCGACGCGCCGATGTACACCACCGGCACGATAATGTTGAGATAGTAGCCGAAACGAAGCGTGTGCGGATCGGCCTTCGTGAGCTCTCCGGCGAGCGGAAGGTACACCACCCAGGCAAGATAATAGGCGTTCAGCAGAACCCGCGCGAGCAACTTCACGGGTCCCTCGAAAAATACCGAAACCAGCATGCCCGCGACAATGGCGATAAGGTACACCGCGAGGGGATTGTTGATGTAGAACCACGTCTCGAAGATGTAGTACTGCGCCACGGACATGATGATGGCGAAAAACGCGGGGACGGTGTTTAAAACCACGAGCTTCTCGGCGAACCCGACGTCGCGGAAGCGGCCGATAGCGATGTCGGCGAGCCGGTAGAGCTGGTCCACTGTATACAGGATGAGGTCCCTCGCCTTCTGCACCAGATAGACCACCAGGTCCATTATCTCCGAAAGTATGTTCATCATGACGCATCCTCCGCCCGAAGCGCGTACTCCATCCGCATTTATTACCATTGTTTTATTTCAGGTCCCGATACAACAATGGCGGCACGGTGTCCCATGCCGCCATGTATATCGCGTCATCCGAGTGGACCGCTATTTCGTCTTGAACTGGTCCTTGTCGATCTTCATCTTCTCGATGGTCGGCTTCATGGCCTCCTTCTGGCGGGCGGCCTCATCCTTCGCTGCGTCCTTGTCGACGTTCTTCGCGTCGGCCATCTGGTCCTTCGCCAGGTCTTTGGCGGCGTCACCCAGGGCCTTCGTCTCGTCCTTGATGTTTCCGATCATCTCCTGGTCGCGGCGTTTCTGGTCCTCGACCAGCGCCTTGTCGCCCTCGCGCTGTTTTTCAAGCATCTCCTTGTTCACCTGCCGCTGGTCCTCGACCGCCTTCCTGATCTCCTCGCGCTGCTCGCGCATCTTGTTCCAGATCTCCTCGCGCATGGCCTTTATCTCGAGAAGAATCGCCAGCGCCCTCATGCGGTCTTCCGAAAGCTGTTTCTTGACCATGTCCTTGCCGGAGATCACATCGACCTCTTCCTTGTCGTTGACCACGATCGGCTCTTTGCCTGCAAGGGAGTTGTTCAGCACCTCGACGCTGCCGTCCAGAACCGCCACGTTCGCCTTGCCCTCCTCCTCGCTTATGAGGAAGTCCGTACCGCGCACACCCGCAGTGGTGGTCGGGCTCTTGACGGTGTACCTGTCGTCCTTCGCCAGCTTCTGGCCCACCTTGGAAAAGAACTGTCCTTTCTCGACATAGAAGGTCGACTCTTCGCCGTTTGTGCTCAGGTTCGTCAGCAGAACCTGCACCTCGACGACCGTGTCGCCGAGCACCTTCACCGCGTTTTCACCGAAGTAGACATCGGCGAAGGACTTCTTGCCTACGGTTTTTATCTTCATACCCTGCTTCACTTCGTTGCCGACGGCGGCCTTCGCCTCGGAACCGTCCTTGCCTACAAGAAAGACGTCGCCGCCGATAAAATTGACGAGTCCGGCGCGCTCAACGGTGGCGTCCTTGGCCTTCTTGCAGCCGCTTGCGGCGAACACGAACGCAACGACGGCGAGCAGCGTGACAATGCGTCTCATACGTTCCTCCCGTAATATTTGAATAGACTGGTTGCGAATGTATGGAAATCGGGGCGTCCCCGCGTACGCGGAGCCGTCCCGTATCGTACACCGCCGCGAATCATGCGGCGCCTGGAGACTGTTTTCTTACGACACCCCTAATTAACGCCCAAAACGGGCCTTCGTCAAGCATTTATTGCCGGGCGATCAACGCGCCTCGCGGAAAGGAAGGCGCAGAAAATCAGTCGGGAAGGAGGCGCAGAGTTCGTTCACCCCTCCCTTTACGCGCGCAAGCACCGCGTCGTCGTTCATGTTGTCGATGATGTCGCAGATGAGCGTGCCGACCCGTTTGAATTCGTCCTCTTTCAGTCCGCGCGTGGTGAGCGCCGGGCTTCCCAGACGTATGCCGCTGGTCACCATGGGCGACTTGTCGTCGAAGGGCACCCCGTTCTTGTTGCAGGTGATGCCCGCCGCGTCCAGGCGATTGGCCACGTCGCGGCCGGTCAGGTTCCTGTTGCGCAGGTCCACCAGCATCAGGTGGTTGTCGGTGCCGCCCGAAACCAGGTTGAGCCCGCGAGACAGGAGCGTTTCGGCGAGCACGGCTGCGTTTTTTATGACCTGTTTCGAGTACGCTCCGAATGCAGGCTCCAGCGCCTCGCCGAAGGCGACGGCCTTCGCGGCGACCGTGTTCATGAGCGGTCCTCCCTGTATGCCCGGGAAGATGTATTTGTTCATCACGGCCTCGTGGTCCTTCTTCGCCAGGATCACGCCTCCGCGCGGGCCCCTGAGGGTCTTGTGCGTGGTTATGGTGACATAGTCGGCGATGCCGACCGGGGACGGATGGTCGCCCGTGGCGACGAGTCCGGCTATATGGGCGATGTCCGCGACGAGGAGCGCGCCCACCGAGTCGGCGATCTCCCTGAATTTCGCGAAGTCGATCACGCGGGGATAGGCGGAGGCGCCGGTGATGATGACCTTCGGCCTGAACTCCTTCGCGGTCTGTGCGGCCGCGTCGTAATCGATGCGGCCCGAGTCCTGTTTCACGCCGTACGACACCACGCGGTAATACAGGCCGGAAAAGTTCACCGGCGAACCGTGCGAGAGGTGGCCGCCGTGGGACAGGTTCATTCCCATGAACGTGTCGCCCGGAGAGAGGACCGACATCAGCACCGCCATGTTCGCCTGGGTCCCGCTGTGCGGCTGGACGTTGGCCACCTCCGCGCCGAAGAGCTTCTTGATGCGCTCGATGGCGACGACCTCGACCTCGTCGACGAAAGCGCAGCCGTTGTAATAGCGCTTCCCCGCGTAGCCCTCGGCGTACTTGTTGGTCATCACGCAGGCCGAGGCCTCGAGCACCGCCTGCGAGGTGTAGTTCTCCGAGGCGATCAGGATGAGAGAATTCTCCTGGCGCTCGTTTTCCTTTTTCAGTATTGCCGCGACCTCGGGATCGCTTTTCGGGAGATACCGGTATCGGGACGATGAATCTGTCATTGCGCACCTCGCACGGGGATTTGGCGCGGGCGGATGGAAACGGGCCCGCGCGGGCATAGCTTCGGGGGACGGGACGCGTCGTGTCAACAGAAAATATCGGGCAAGGGGCATTTTCGGCCGCCACCCGCCGCATTCTCCTTGACTGAGTGCCGAATTCCCTGTATACCACCCGCGAATCGGTGGTTGGAAACCGCATCACGCTTCGGGGAGGGATATAATGACCGCTGGAGGCCTGGTTTTTCTCGGACTGTGCGTTCTTGTCGGCGCGTTCATCGTCACGTCGGTACGCGTCTACCAGGTGCGCCCGGACCTGGTCAAAACGATACTGCGCTATGCAATAGTCGGCGCCATCGGGCTTGTCTTCAGCGTTGTGGCCGTCGCCATCGGTCTGCGCATCGACAGCCGGCACAGTGAATCGTACAGCCGCAGCCTCAAATCGGTAAGCGAGATCTGGGGAGGCGAGATCGAACAGGCGCCGCCGGAGTTCTCGTACGAGGGCTACACCACCGAACAGTACGAGGACAAGAATACGGGGCAGATGCAGTTCCGCAGGCGGCTGGTCGCCACCGACATGGGGTTCGAATCACAGAAACTCTCGGTAAAAATCGAGCCCAGCATCCGCACCAAGGGGCTTTTGAAGTTCCCCGGCTACATGCTTCGCTTTACCGGCGAGTACGAGATAAAGAACCTTCACACCTCGCGCAAGAAGGTGTATTTCCGCTTCGCCCTTCCCTCCGGCGCGGGAAACATCACCGACATCGCCGTCACCGTGGACGGCGCCGCCTACACCGGTGATGCCAGCCTGGCCGACGGCATCGACTGGCAGAGCGAAATGAACCCGGGTGAAAAACGCGCCTTCACCATCGGTTACAGCGCCCAGGGCACCGGCATGTTCAGCTACGCGCTGGGGCAGAGACAGATGCAGATACGCAGACTCGACGTCGAGCTCTCCACGGCTTTCAGCGACACCGTCATACCCGACGGGGCGATGGTCCCCACAAAACAGGATACGGACGGAACGACGACCCGGGTGCTCTGGAAGGGCGAAAACCTGGTGACGGGGCAGAACATCGCCATGAAATTCGACATCCCCGGAAATTACGGAAAGATCGTCTCCAAGCTCTTCTTCTACGCGCCGCTTGCCATCTTCCTTTTCCTGGGATTCCTCATCGTGATGACGGCCGCGCGGCGGATACAGCTGCACCCCATGAACCATGTATTCATAATCACTGGATTTTTCATCTTCTACCTGCTGGGCTCCTACCTTATAAGCTACCTGCATATCGTCGCCGCGGTGTTCGCTTCGCTCTGCGTTTCGACCGGAATAATGGCCTATTACTGCCGTCTCTCGGGGAAGGACCGAACGCTGTTGTACGTCGTGGCGGCGGGCGCGGGGATTTTCCAGTGGATATTCTCGACGGCCTTCTTCTTCCCGGAGCACACCGGATTCCTCATAACGGTGGCGAGCATCGTCGCCTTCGTCGGACTCATGCGCGCGACGGCGGGGGTGGACTGGGAGGGCAGGCTCTGATCATCTTCCGCGCCAGCTGAACAGGAGCGAGCCGGCCAGAAGGAAGAGCGCGGACATGGCGGCCATCACCACAAGCTGCGGACCGACGTCGACGATGCCGGCGCCGTCGTTCATGACCTTACGCGCCGCGTCGATCATGGGCGTGAGAGGGAAGACCCCGGCAAGCTTCCGCACCCACGGCCTGGCCCCCTCGAGCGAAAACCACACCTCGGAGAGGAACATCATCGGCCAGCTCAGGAGGTTCAGCACCCCTCCCGCGAACTCCTCGCTTGAGCTGCGCGAGGCCACCAGGAGGCCGAGCGCCACCATGCTGAATCCGCCGACGGCGAACACCAGGAAGAGCGTCGCGTACGAACCCCTGCAGCTGAATCCGTACAGGAGAGCGCACCCCGCGTACACAACCGCCGTGGTGACCAGGATGAGAAACATGCGCGAGAGCACCTGCGCGGTGAGGAACTCGTGGGGGCGCACCGGAGTGACGCTCATGCGCTTGAGCGCGCCGTTTTTCCTGTAGCGCACCACGGTGTACCCCACGCCGAAGAGCGCGCTGAACATTATGTTCATTCCCAGAATGCCCGGAAAAAGCCACTCGACGTAGTTGACCTCTTTTCCTTCGACGCTCTGGCGCTCGAAGCCTCCGGGCGCGGACGTGTTCGCCGAGGCCAGCAGGCGTTCGCTCACGTATCCCTTCGGGGAGGTGGAGCTCATCCAGTATCGTTTCGCGGAGGGCTGTACCAGCAGGTCGATACGGTGGTGGGTGAGCCTGGCCAGGCCCTGTTCGACGGTGTCGAATTCGATGAACTCCACGTGCCTGGTTTTTCTGAACTCGACAAACTGCGCGGGAAGCGCGGCACGGTCATTTCCGGTATCGCGCACCACGCCGACCTTGTAGAGGCTCTGGGCGTTGCCGCCGAAGAGAAAGCTGTACCCGATAATAATGAGGAAGGGAAAGAGCAGGTTCCAGCCGAGCGCCGAGCGGTCGCGGTAGAATTCCTTGTTGCGCGCCACGAAGAGTATCCAGATCCGTTTCCACATGGTTGGCGCTCCTCAGCTTCGCAACTGCGAACCGGTGAGCTTGAGAAACAGGTCTTCCAGGTTCTGGGAGCGCACGCTCATTCCCGAGAGGTCGACGCCGCGCTCCACGAGCGCGTGGATGCAGTCGTTAAGGGATTCGGTCTGTATTTCGATGCCGTCCTCCACCTCGTACCAGCGGCAGGAGACTCCCCGCAGGCTTCCGGTATCGAGCCCGGCGGGGAGCAGGATGGAGGCCCCCTTGCAGTGGATGGCCAGGAGTTCTTCCGGGGTACCCATCGCAATCACCCTCCCGTGGTCCATAATGGCGATGACGTCACAGAGGATCTGCGCCTCCTCCATGTAGTGTGTCGTGAGGACGATGGTCTTGTTCTCGGAGCGTATACGCGAAACGATCTCCCAGAGATGGCGGCGCGCCTGTGGGTCGAGGCCCGTGGTGGGCTCGTCGAGAAAGACGAGCGCGGGATCGTTTGCGAGCGCCATGGCCAAGAGCAGCCGCTGCCGCTGTCCCCCGGAGATCTTGCGATTGTCGCGTTCGAGGATTTCGCCGAGCCGGCAGATCTCCACCAGGTAATCGAGATCGGCCTTTTTGTCGTAGAGATTGCGGAAGAGCTCCAGCGTCTCACGCACGCTGAGGTACTGCGGAAGCTCGGTGTTCTGGAACTGGATGCCGACTTCCTGCCGGAAATCGGACGTGCGCGGCGCGCCCTTGTAGAGAACCTCGCCCGCCGTGGGATCCAGGATGCCTTCTGCGACCTCTATCGTGGTGGTCTTCCCCGCGCCGTTCGGCCCGAGAAGTCCGAAACATATTCCCCGTTGTATCGCGAAACTCACGTCGTCCACAGCGCGGACCTCTGGAAAATCCTTCACCAGGCCGCGCACCTCTATCACCGGCGACGGGTGTTCACCCCCCATGGCTCCTCTCCTCGAGGCGCTTGCGGAGCCGCTCGGAGACGACCATAAGCGTGTTTTTGAAAAGCTTCGCCTGCGCCTCGACGGGAAGCGTGGCGATCTTTTTTTCGTCGATCGCCAGAAGAACCACGTCCCCGTTCGCCTCCATTGTGGCCGAACGCGCCTCTCCGGAGAGCGCTCCCATTTCGCCGAAACACTCGCCGGAGCGGACCACGTCGATTATACGGCCGTCCTTCTTCACCCTGACCGACCCGGACACGATTATAAACAGCTCGGTCCCGTTCGAGTCTTCCCGGAATATGACCTCTCCGTCCCGGTGCGATTTGCTGGTGCAGCGCTTCAGGAAATCCATCATTTCCTCCTCGCGGAAGGCGTGGAAGAAGCGGCTGTTGGCGGTGAGGGCCTTGATGATCTTGTCAATATCCATTTTCTTGTTGCGCTATGCTGCGGCATCCGGCCATGATATGCAAGACTTTTTCCTGTCACGGAGGGGGCGATGGCGCCGGTCGATTACATGAAGGCGATAGCCTGCGTTACGAAGGCGTTCGACGGAAAACGCGATGTAGAGATAAAGGCCGCGCACAAGACCATCGATATTTTCGAGGTCAGCATGCAGATGGACGGCGGAACCGTCTCCTACACACTGCGCTCCGGCGAACGTGCGCTCGACCTTGTCATAGCGCGAAAGCATTTCGATTCCATCAAGTTCGATCGCTGGGTGGCGCGGCTCGAGTTCGAGCTGGAACAGGCCTTGCTTGCGAACATCAGGCTCGAGGTAAAGGAATCCTCAGCGGACTACACCATTACCATCTCGAACTGACACCCCCGCCCTATCCGGCGGCGACCGCTTCCCCGTTGAGCACCACGCTGTACGAAAGCGGGCATATTCGCTTTACCATGATCGAAACGCTGCAATAGGTTTCCTGCGAAAGCCTGACGGCCCTTACGAGCCTGTCAGGCTCCGTTCCGCCGGCCACCTCGTAGACCAGATGCACCGAGGTGAACACTTTCGGATCAGAATCCGCGACCTCGGCGGAAACGCTCATCGAAAAGCTCTCCGGCATGGTGGCGCGCATTTTACGGAGTATGTGCACCACGTCCACACCCGTGCATCCCGCGATCGACTGCAGAAAGACCTGCTTCGGCGTCGGACCTCCGTTATCGCCGCCCAGTTCGGGGTCGGCGGTATCCATCACCACCCGTGTTTCGTTGTTCTCGTTCGAGCCTTCAAACCGGGTATTTCCCTTCCATTCGACAAAGACCCGCATGGTTCCTCCGTCTGGTCGTAGGTTGTTTCAGGGCGCGGCGGAGACGGCGCACTCCCGCTACAGACGCCCCTTCCCGCCGCACGGGTACGGGCGGCCTCCCGCGTTTTAAACCGGCGATACGCGGTACAGTTAAGCGCGTTTCCGGGCGGAACCACAACATTTTTTTGACGTCGGCGCTTCCGCTCCGTACCTTTCCTTATCCGCCGCGTGATTCAGGACATTCGCGGCGCGGGACTCGATTATACACGGTGGAGGAAGGACATGAAAAAGAACATGGGAACCATCGACAGGGCGCTGCGCGTCACGGTCGCGCTCGTAATAGGAATACTCTATCTGACAGGCCAGATAAGCGGCCTGGCCGCGGTCGTGCTCGGTGTGATAGCGGTGATATTCGTGCTGACGAGCCTCGTTTCGACCTGCCCGCTGTACGTGCCGCTCGGCATCACCACTCGGAAAGAATAGCCGCGGGCATTTTCTATTGACATCGGAGAACCGGCGCGTTCATGGTGTTTCCGGAGAGGAGACGCCATGGAATTCAGTGAGAAACGGCCGCTCTATATGCTCGAAGAGCTCGCGGCGATTCTGCGCGCCGAAAACGGCTGCGCATGGGACAGGGAACAGACCTCGCGAACGCTGAAACCCTACCTCATAGAGGAGGCCTACGAGGTCTACGAGGCGATCGACAGCGGCGACCCCGACAATCTGCGCGAGGAGCTGGGCGATCTGCTCTACCAGGTCTACGCGCACGCACAGATCGCGCGCGAGGAGAACAGGTTCACCATCGACGATGTCGCGCGCGGCATCGTCGAGAAGCTCGTGTACCGCCACCCTCACGTGTTCGCCGGAGAGAAGGCGTCCGACGCGAACGAGGTCATAGAGCGCTGGGAGAGGATTAAGAAAAAGGAAAAGGCGCACCGCGAGTCCATCCTCGACGGAGTGCCCCCGCACCTGCCCTCTCTGCTCAAAGCATACAGGGTGCAGCAGAAGGTCTCGCGGGTGGGATTCGACTGGGAGAAGACCGAGGACGTCGTCGCCAAGCTCGATGAGGAGGTCGCCGAGTTCAAGGAAGCGCTCGCGTCAGGAACCGACGGGAACGCGGGCGACCGGATGGAAGACGAGATGGGAGACATCCTGTTCACCATGGTGAACATCGCGCGTTTTCTCGGGATCAACGCCGAGGACGCGCTCAACCGCACCGTCAAGAAATTTATGGACCGCTTCCGGGCCCTCGAAAAAGAGGCCGCAGCGCGTGGAAGCAAACTCGAGGAGATGTCACCCGCGGAACTGGACGGGCTGTGGGAAGCGGCGAAGCTCCGCTAGGCGCGGGAGACGACCCCACGTTACCGGCGTAACTCCTTCAGCCTGCGGTACAGCCCCTCCATCTCCGCGTCGGAGATCACTCTGCCCGCATACCGGTACTCTCCGATCTCCCTGCGGAGTTGCTCGACGTCCCGCGTCGGCATCCCACCCTCGGCGCTTTTCATTTCTTCGGTGATCATGCGCTCGGCGATTTTCAAGAAACCCGCCGCGTCCCTGCGCCGCGCGGCGTTGGCCAGATCGACGCGCGGGTCCCCCGCCCGCGCCGGGGCGGGGACGGGCGGCTCGCCGGCGGCGACCGGCGCGGCATCACCGAAAGCGCGCTCTTTCCGTCTCCACAACACGAGCGCGCCGACTCCTCCCGCCACCATCAGGACGATTCCCAGAACGAGCAGTGGATCGAATTCCGGCGCCCGCGTTCCTGGGTCATCGTCGCCGGCGGCAGTACCTCTGCGCGCTTTGCCGCCGGGTGCGACCTCCAGCCGGATATCGGCGGCGCGCGCGGTCTCGTAGCGCCCCGAGGCCGGGCTGTAGAAGGAGATCGCCGGACCAGGCAGAACGAACGACCCCGCCCGCTCCGGCACGACCGTATAGACGAACTCCCGCTCCCCTCCGATCGTTCCGTTCATGGCCTCAAGCCGGAGTTTTCCTTCACCGCCCATCACGGAGAGACCCGGAACACCGGCTAATTCCGGACCGCTCATGGAAACCAGGTTCCCTTTCCCGGCGACCTTTACCGTTATACGATGCCCCGTGAAGGCGGCCGGGTCCCCTTCGGCGGCCACCACCCTCAGCGTAAACTCCCCGACATCCCCTTTAAATCCCGAGGGCCTGCCGGCCGCGGGAAGCGGCGCGACCGAAACCGGCACCGTGTCGAAATCGACGCGGCGTGTTGCCGGCACAACGAACGGAAAAAACGATCCCGGATCCGACTCCGCCACGGTAACGTGTACCGATCCCCCTCCCAGGAGGAAGCGACCGGCCTCAAGCGGGACAGCGGCGAACGTGGCGAGGTGCGACCTGACCAGCTCGCCTCCGCCGGCCTTCACGATCTCATCCGGCAGCCTCTCCTCTATCTGCCTGAGCAGGAAACCCTTAATCGCCGGCATCGCCTCGAATACGGGCGCCCGGGTGAATTCAGAGCCCGTATGGACGAGATAGTACCTCAGCAGAACCGGCTCGCCGGTAACAACGGCGTTCTTCGAGACAAGCACCTGTCCGCCGACCATGCCGCCCGGGCGTGGAGAGCGCGCGCTTCCGGCATACGCCAGAAGCCGTACAGGACCGGTGGTGATTGTCTCCGAACCGCGCCTCAGGGTCAGGGGAGGGATGGTGAAGCTCCCGGCACGCCGCGGGACCACCCTGTAGGTGAGCGCCGTCTCCGAGCGGCCCCGCCCGTTGATGAACTGAAAGCTCCGTCTCGTGCCGGAAAATTCGATCGAGAGCCCGTCGACCTCGGGAACCGACACCGGCTCCGGCGTGTCGCCGTCGTCTATCCTGATCGAAAGGGTGGCCGCCTCGCCCACGCGCACGCGCGCGGGTTCGATCTTCGCGTTCACCGAAAGGCCGAACACCGACGATGTAAGAACACCCAGCGTCAACAATGAAGCCGCCATCGTCCCTGCCGCGCGCCTCGCGCGCTCCGTCTTACCACTGTCTGTCGAGCTCACGCCTGCCGTCTCCCGTTCCCCGGTCCCTGCGGACCGGTTTGTTCTTCATCGATTCGAGCAGGCTCCGCGCCTGTTCGGTGCTGATGGTTTCTCCTTTATGTGCCCGTTCACCGGGGGTGCGCTCTTTCGTATCGTTCCGCGCGGCGGCCACATCGGCAGTGCGTCCGCCGTCTTTCTCATCCGTTCCGGCGCGATTCCCGGCCCCGCCTTCGTCTCCGCGCTCTTTCCGGTTGACGCTCATCAGATACTCGAGGTTTTTTTTAGCGGGGGTGTATTCCGGATCGATCTTCAGCGCGTCGATGTAAGCCCCCGCCGCGGCGCGATAGTCCCCCTTTTTCAAATACACGTTTCCCGCGTTGAAAAGCGCCTTTTTCTGCGTTTCACCGTCACCCGATCTGAGCGACCCCCTGAAATGCTCCAGCGCCCCGTCGAGGTCTCCCTGCATATAGCGGGCGTCGCCGCGGTTGAAGCGCAGCCTGTCGCGGTCTTTTTTACGCGGCGCGTACCGTTCCGCCCCGCGGTACCGCTCCTCGGCCCCGCGGTGGTCCCCGCTCTTGTAGAGACGGTTCCCCTCCCGGACCTCGTCCCTGAACGGATCGATCCACGAGACGAACATCAGGCACGCGAGGAGTGCGGCAATCGGGGCCGCCGGAATTCGACCGGATCTCTCCCCGGAGGGAAAGCGCCGGCTCTCGGGAAGCATGATCTCGAGGGAGAGGAGCAGAACGAGCACCAGCACAAAAAGCTGGTAGCGCTCCACTCTTTCCTTAACGACGCGGCTTCCGTGGGCAAGCCTCTCCTGTTCGCCCGCGAGCCGTATGATCCGGTACACGTCGGAGAGGTCCGCGCTTATGTCCAGATGTTCTCCGCCGGTCTCCCTGGCGATGCGCTCGAGCACGGCCGTATCCACGGCGCTCGTCACCGCTTCGCCGCCGCCTCCGCGCATATATTCGTCGGCGTGCTCGTCGAGCGGCACCGCCGCACCGGCGGCCGTTCCGATGCCAATGGCGTGCACCGCGACGCCGAGGTCCCGCAGGCGGCGGGCGGCACCCGCGGCACGCCCCTCGTGGTCCTCCCCGTCCGTGAGAAGGACGAGCATCCTGGTGGTCATACGCTTCTTTTTAAAGACCTTTTCCGCCTCCTCGAGCGCACGCCCCAGGTCCGTCCCCTGGCGGCGGACCGAGTCCGCACCCGCGGAATCGAGGAACATCATAAACGCGCCGATGTCCTCCGTCAGCGGGCACTGCAGAAACGCGTCACCCGCGAACAGGACCATGCCGACACGGCCGATCCCGGGAGAGCCGGCCACAAGGCGTACGGCCTCCCTTGCCCGCGCAAGCCTCGATGGAAGCACGTCGCGCGCCAGCATGCTCCTGGAAACATCGAGCGCGAACAGCACATCGACCCCCTCGCTCCTCACCTCGCGCGCGGTCTCGCCCCAGCGCGGCCTGAGCACGGCAATGCAGAACAGGATGATACACGCCGCGACGATAACGGTCTTCGCCGCCCGCACGGACGGGGAATATACGAGAAGGGTCGAGCGCAGTCTTACATCACGTACGATGCCTTTCAGGACGCGCCGCCGGTGGAAAAGATAGGCGACGAAGAAAGCGAGCGCGATCGTTCCGGCCGCCAGCACATATATCAGATAACGGTAATTGGCGAAGTCCATCAGGGCACCTTCCGGTAGAAGGCCGAGCGCAGCAGGATCTCCAGAAAGAAAAGCGCCATGGCCGCCGCGAGGAAAAACTGAAAACCGTCGTGGAACTCGCGAAACACCTTCGTCTCGATGTCGCTCTTCTCGAGACGGTCGATATCGCGTACATGGTCCCACAGCACGCCGCCCGACTCCGCCCGGTAGAATTTCCCCTCGGTCACCTCGGCCACGGTGCGCAAGGCTTTTTCGTCGAAGTGGTTGATGAGGTAGCGCGTCGAGCGGAAAATACCCCCGCCGGACGGATAGGGCACGCGCCCCTCGCGACCTATCCCGACGGGATACACCCTGATGCCGGCCCCGGCACACAGCGCGGCCGCGGTTTCCGGATCGATGCTCCCGCGGTTGTTCATACCGTCCGTCAGGAGGATGATGATGCGGCTTTTCGCCCCGCTCTCGAGCATCCTGGAAGCGGCCAGGGCGATCGCCTCGCCGATCGCGGTCCCCTCCTCCTCGACCGTGTCGAAGTCCAGCTCGTCGACGAGATCGAGAACAACCGAGTGGTCCACCGTCAGGGGGCAGTGCAGATAGGCGTCGCCGGAAAACACGACAAGGCCCACACGGTCGTTCGGCCTGCGTTCTATGAAGTCCCGCACAACGCGCTTCGCCACGCCAAGGCGGTTGTTTGGCCTGAAATCCTCGCCCATCATCGAATCGGAAACGTCGAGTGCCACCATGATGTCGATGCCGGGGGTCTTTATGCTGGTGGCCTCGACGCTTCTGCCGGGGCGCGCCAGCGCGAGAATGAGAAGAAAGACCGCGGCGAGGCGCAGTATCGGAAGATAGGGATAGGTGGTAACCCTGATCGAGGGCCGCCTGGCGACCACGGACGCGGACGACACCGCTATGGCGGCGCCGCGTCCGCCGATGCGCCGGTACGCATACCATGCCACCGCCGCCGCGAAGGGTATGAGCAGCAGCAGGTAGACCGGATCCTTGAAGTCAATGCCCGGCACCGCGTGCCTC
>JAGODA010000316.1 GCA_017998475.1 Spirochaetota bacterium
ATTCCGACCTGTTCGGCCCTCAGGCGCACGAGCGATTTTTCGACCTCGCTGTATCCTCGCTCGTTTGAAACCTTCATGGTGATGACATTCGATACTACGGCCTCGCCCTCGATGAAGAAGAACATGCTGTTGCGCGTTTCCCCTTCTTCCATAATGAGGTCGCCCTTCTCGAAGACGGCGCGTTTACAGTAATCGAACAGGACGCGCGCGTCGGCTTCCGAAATTCCCCTCAGGATGCCTATACCCCTGAATTTCTCAAACTCGGTCATTCTTTCACCTTTGTCCCGTTGATTACCAGCGCGCGGTCGTTTTCCTGAATGACGTATCGCCATCCGGGGTTTACCATGACATTGAGCTTGCCGCCCGTGTCCGCGAAGTAGTCGAGCTGTGATTCGGCGAATTTTCTTTTTATGAAATCATCTATCGACGACGGGTCCTCGGAAAGGAAGTCGTCGATTGAAAGTTTTCGGGATTCCGAGATCACTCCTATCAGAAGGCCGCTATCGCGATCGCGGATGAAACTGAAAAGTTCCTGGAAGTGTTTCCCGATGAACTGGGAGGGAATATCCTGGGAGCTTACGCCGTGACCGAGATTGAAGGACATCATCTCCCTGAGAGCCTGGGGCACTCCCGGGTGCATCGCGGAGTTAATCAGCAGGAAGCTGTTGAACTCACCGTTGACGATGACGCTCTCGACGCTCGTTCTTTTAAGATACTGCTCGTTCTGCGGATTCAGAATCTCGGCGCTGATGCGGGCCCCGGGATTAATGTTGTTGATCGTGTAGGCGGCGAGAACCACGCGCTCGTCGGCGTTGCCGAGGGAGTTCTGGCCGGATTCGTCCGCGAGCAGAAGTATGGAGCGCGCCTTTCGAATGTTCGCGTTCTCGAGGGTCTGCTCGTGCGTGAAATTACCGCGTACGAATTCTATCGATAGGTATTTCGACGCATAGGTGAACTGCAGCTCGTTGAGCGAGTCGATGTCCAGATCGTTGACCAGCACCGCGTCGGTCCGACTGCGGTTCTTGTCGCAGACGGCCTGCAGGCCGTGGAGTATGCGCACCGCGTTTTTGTTCCATCCGCAGATGATCAGGTGGTCTTTGAGGTTTATCTTCTGCAATCCCTTGCCCTCCTTCATTTTTCGCTCCACGAGAATCGACGCGATGGTTCCGGAAATAACTATGGTCAGGATCATGCCGGTTCCGATCATGAAGACCGCAAGAATTCTTCCCGGCAGGGTTACCGGGAATTTGTCGCCGTACCCGACAGTTGTAATGGTGATAAACCCCCACCAGACGCCGTCGCCGATAGTTTTAATAAGCGCGCCAGGTTCGTGGTGTTCGAGGAAATAGACGGCGACACCGAACAGGGTTACTGTAGCGAGAAAGATCAGCAGAAGCCGCGAGACCCGCTCCTTTCGAAGGGTGTCAAGCACGTCCGCTACCCAGCGCAGTTTTTCTTTAGGAGCGTTTTTCATATCCGGAACGCGGGCTAAATACCGTCTTTATTGTTTGCGGTCATCCGCCATACCTCTCCCCCGTCGGGGGCGGTTTTATATATAATACATCAATACAATTATCGGTGATATATCACCCTTCCGATAACACCGTCCGCGCCGATCGGCCCGAACTCCCGGCTGTCGAGGCTGTAATCGAGGTTATCGCCGATAAGAAAATAATTGCGCCGCTCGATCTTCACCGCCGTCATGTTGTCGCGCCTTGAAAAACTCATCGGGAAAACTCTGGTGTCCGCCATACGGGTCTTCCATTTGAATCGTGCGCGCTCGTCATTGATATACAGCACCCGGTTTCGGACCTCCACCACGTCTCCCTCGGCTGCCGCCACTCTTTTCAGCAGGTACTTCCCCGGTTCAACCGGGCTGTCGACCAGCACGACATCGCCGACGCGCGGCGCGCCGATTTTCAGCGCGTAGACCCGGTCGCCGGGGCGGTAGTTCGGGCTCATCGAGCCGTCGGAGACGGTAAATCCTGCCAGGACCAGCCTGCATGCGATAAACCCGGCGAGTATTCCTGTAAGGCCAAAAAGAATCCGCGAGACGGGTGGAAGGCCGTATTTCGATGAGCCGCTGTCGATGTTCATGAACAATCCCCGGGGATCTCTTTTTACGCAGTATGCGGCGGCGGCCATTATTTTCAAGAAGAAAAGTGCTTGATAAAGTCCCGAAAAACAGGTCTGCTTGTGCGACCATATTCCCCATCGAGAGGTGCGCTATGCCCGTTGCGTCGAAGATAAGCGATTCGGTGAGCAAGTCGTCGTGGATACGGAAGATGTTTGAGGAAGGGATCCGGCTCAAGGCGCAATTCGGCGAGGAAAACGTCTTCGACTTCAGCCTGGGAAATCCCGATCTCAGCCCGCCGGTCGAGTTTACCGATACGCTGAAGGCGCTGATCGAGAAAAACGAGCGGGGCGCGCACGGCTATATGCCCAACGCGGGTTTTGAAGATGTACGGGAGGCGATCGCCGCGCGCGTATCGAAGGAGCAGGGCGTAGATGTTCAGGGCGGGCATGTCATTACGAGTTGCGGGGCGGCGGGCGCACTGAATGTCATCTTCAAGACGATACTCAATCCCGGCGACGAGGTGGTAGTTCCGCGGCCGTATTTCGTGGAGTACGGCACCTATATCGACAATCACCGCGGCCAGATCGTGCTGGCGGACACCAACCCCGATTTTTCGCTCAACATCGCGAACATCCGCGCGGCTCTCAACGAGAAGACCAGGGCGGTGCTTATAAACTCTCCCAACAATCCCACCGGGAGGGTGTATCCCGAGGAGGATATCGCGGCCCTCGGCGCGCTCATAAAAGAGCATATGGAATCGACCGGGCGCATCGTCTATCTGGTTTCAGACGAACCGTATCGGGAGATCGTATACGACGGCCTCAAGGTTTCGAGCATACTCAGGCACTGCACGCAGGCGATCGTGGTGACCTCGTACTCCAAAACGCTGTCCGTCGCGGGCGAGCGAATAGGGTACATCGCCGTGCATCCCGGGTGTGTCGAGGTCGACGTGCTTCTGGCGGGGCTCATCCTCTCCACGCGCATCCTGGGTTTTGTAAACGCTCCCGCCCTCATGCAGCGTGCCGTGGCGAGGCTCACGGGCGTGTCGGTGAACGTGAACATCTACAAAAAACGTCGCGACCTGCTGATGGAGGGCCTCAAATTCGCCGGGTACGACTTCGTCAGGCCGGAGGGGGCCTTCTATATATTCTGCAAATCACCGATCCCCGACGATGTGGCCTTCGTGAACCACCTGCAGAAATTCAACGTGCTGACGGTCCCGGGGTCGGGTTTTGGCGGCGCGGGATATTTCCGGATCGCCTACTGTGTTTCCGAAAACATCATCCAGCGGGCCGTGCCGAAGTTCAAGGAAGCGCTCGAGGCGCTCAGGGACTGACAGGGCCCGCGGGTTTTGAAACGTTCAGGAAGAGGAGGGGAGAATGTCCGAGGAAAACAAGACGGCGGCCGCAAAGAACAAGAAGATCAACAAGATGGACCGCTCAGAGCTTAAGAAGAAGATCGAGGAGCTCGAAAAAGCGAATCACGTCAAGTCGCGATATTACCGTCATCTCACGATGCGTTCAGCGGAACTCGGATAACGACCGGAATTCGGTTTTCTCAAGCAGTATCAGGTATTCATAGCGATACAGGTCTTCCACGAACTGCCGGATGGCTTCGTGCTCGTCGCGAGCGGAGCGCGAGGTGAAGATGAAGCGCACCTCCTCCGTCCATCGTATACGGAGAAAGTCGGCGTAGGGACCCCGCGAACAATCGTAGCCCATCTCTTCAGCGATACGTTCGAGGTGCGAAAATTTGATGGTGTATTCATCGTGACCCTTGAGCCGTATCCTTTCGGGAAGCCCCGGCGTGTTCATCGCGATTAACGACCGAAGCTCCGGCGGAACGACGGCCTCGCAGCTGTGTTCGCTTATGAAGAT
>JAGODA010000317.1 GCA_017998475.1 Spirochaetota bacterium
TTCGAGCCCGCGCTGCTATACGGCCGCCCGCTGTCGGTTATCATGGGGGATATCGACCACTTCAAGGCGATCAACGACACCCACGGCCACCACGCCGGCGATCTGGTGCTCATCTCGATCAGCCGCGCCATCATCGACACCATGCGCGACAGGATCGACTGGGTGTGCCGCTACGGCGGCGAGGAGTTTATCATAGTCATGCCCGAAACGCGTATCGAAGACGGATCTATTGTAGCTGAGCGCCTCAGGGCGAAAATCGAGAACACTCCCGTGGAGGCGTCGGGAACATCCATCCCCGTAACGATGAGTTTCGGTATGACGGGCTTCACTCCGCCGATTCATGGAATGAAAATCACCATGAAAGAGCTGATCGAATCGGCCGACCGCATGCTGTACCGGGCCAAGAACGAGGGACGCAACCGGGTTGTCAGCGGGCCAGTCGAGAGTTCTCCCGAAAGCTGACGCCTCTTTACCGGTCGATTGAACACGGGGCCGCTCTCACCGGCGGTTTGTTCGATCAATCAAATCAAGCGGACATCACCCCTTCACATTTCCCGCCTTGAAATCCTGAAGCGCCGTATCGGGCTCGTGATACCGGCGATAAAAATGCGTGAGGGTGGTAAACGTGAAGAGCCTGTTAACAAGAGGGATCCTTATAAGCCACGAGAGGAGAAGATACGAAAGGAAAAGTGAAACGAGGATGTATACGTACTTGAGCGCGAACAGGGCGAGGGGAAAGGAAATTCCCGACGCAAGGCCGTCGCCCAGCGCGGACAACAGCAGAAACGGCGCCGGCAGTGTCGCGATGAAGTATAAAATTATACCGATCGAATGGCCCGCCTCGACCGATTTTTCGGGGCAGTAGCCCATGCACCGCATGCAGCTTTCGCAGGAAAATGTCCAGTACGGGCGGGGCTCCCCGCCTCCCGACATTTTGATCGCCCCGGCCGGGCAGTTTCTGGCGCACTGACCGCAGCCCGTACAGGTCTCCGAGGCAAAAAACAGTTTAGAGAGAAAAAAGCGTCCCACAACAAGATACCCCAGCGAAACGGGGCCCAGGATGAGGCCGAACACCAGGGGGATAAATCCTCTGAAAACGCTCTTCCCTTCCAGAACAGCTTTTATAAAGGAGGACGCTTCCGCCTTCGCCCTTTCGATTATGAACTTCGCGTTCACCGGGCTCAGGCCCCAGTGCAGGGACATCCAGTTAGACGGCATGTCGAGGCCCCTCACCCCGCGAACGCCGTAACCTTTAAAAAACAGTATGAGCGCGACAAGATAGGCCGCCGTGCCCTCCAGGCCGGGCAATGGAACCGACGCGATGCGGGTACCGGCCCGCGTCGCCACGACAAAGGCGTGCCTCCCGCGCCCGCGCGGCAATCTCAGGGCATGCCTGATAACGAGCCAGGGCGCCGTAAAGGCATGGGTCGGGAAAACCATTCCCAGGAGATCGCACGATCCGCCGGCCGGCTCTTTCCCTTCAGAAAATTTTGCCACCTGGTACATCCGGAAGTCGGCTCCCTTTTCTTTCGCCCTTTCCGCCATCCACGCGGCAGCCCGGAAAGAGTTGCCGGTTCCGCTCATGTAATGAATCTCGATTGAACCGTACCGCATATTACGTCCAGGTATTTCCGTCATCGTTCGCTCCCTGCTCCATGATGCTTAGAAGGATGCGATGTCAACGTATAGTGCGTATACTCCACGGTCATCCCGCGGGGGCCGGGCATAATCGGCCCCCGCCGGTACCGCTCTCACTCCCTGTGTTTCCGGTTATACTCCTTTACCAGCTTCGCGATTTCCCTGTCGCGCGCCTTCCGCTCGCGCCGGCCCTTCTCCGTGCGGAGGGCCTCCACTGCCCGCATTTCGCGCGCGAGCGACATGTAGGCCTGGTAGCGGTCGTGAGCGATGGCCCCCTCCGACACCAGGCGCAGCACCGCGCAGCCGGGTTCGTCGGCGTGGCCGCAGTCCCGGAATTTGCAGTGGGCCGCGGCTTCGGCGATTTCCGGAAAGGCAAGCTCCAGCGACGAAGCGTCGCCCGACGGACGGAGCTCCCGAAGGCCGGGCGTGTCTATCATCATCGCCCCGTTTTCGAGAAAGAAGAGCTCCCTGCGGGTCGTGGTGTGCCTGCCCCGCCTGTCGTCCTCGCGCACCCGGCCGGTATGCTGGACCTCGCGCCCCAGGAGCGCGTTGATGAGCGCGGACTTGCCGACGCCCGAGGGCCCCGTAAAGGCCGCGGTCTCGCCGGGGACCAGGTGCGCCCGCAGGGTGTCGAGCCCCTCGCCGGTAAGCGCGCTCAGCATGACCAGTGGAACATTCCCCGCGATCGACGCGACCCTCCGCGAGAAGTCGTCCCTTTCGTCCGCGGGGCACAGGTCGCACTTGTTGAGCACGATGACCGGCGCGGCCCCGCCGTCGGCCACCATGACAAGATACCGCTCGAGCCCGCGCTCCGTGAAGTTCCGGCCTCCCTCCAGCGACGCCGTTACGAACATGGTGTCCACGTTGGCCGCCAGCACCTGCTCGTCGCTTCCGCCGCCGGCCGCCGTCCGCGAAAAGCGGCTCTTGCGATCGAGCACCCTTTCGATCATCAACAGATCGCCCTCGCCCCGCGCGAGCACCCAGTCGCCCGTGGCCGGGAAATCGGCGCGGCCGCAGGCGATGTACTGAAAGCGCCCGGACACCTGCGCCGTCGCGGGGCCCTCTCCGGTCTCCACCATGTACACGGGGCCGGCCTCGGCCGTCACCCTGGCGGGCACAAGACCCGAGCCCTTGAGCGGCGCGAACTGCGCCTCGAAAAAGTCGCTCCATCCGAGTCGTTCGAGCTTCATGGCCGGCCTCCTTTCAAGCGTTCCGCGTGTTCGGGCCCGTCCAGGCTGAACGGAAGGCGCCTGAGCGGCCCCGTGGCGAGTCCCAGCAGGCGCAGGGTGCTGTCGTCGGGCGCGATGCGGTTCACACGGACTATCCCGCACTTCACGCAGCGATGCACCAGCGCCCACTCGCCGCCGTCCCTGGCCCACACCGCGATGGGCTCCATCAGGCCGCCGCACACCGACAGCCGGTCGCCCGTGCGGTTATCGACGTGCCTGCTCCACAGACATTCGGGGCAGTGGTTCCTGTTACGCGTTCCCGATTCGGGCGGAAGCACGCCCGCGCCGCACCGTCCGCAGACGAACGCGTCCGACCCGTGTATAGACGTATATTCGATTCTCGACATTGTATCCTCGTAATAGCAAGTTCGTTGTTGCGGGTCGGCGCCTGCCGGCGGAATCGGCCTTCAGGCCCTTACGGCGTAGTCATGGAACGAATCCGCGACGAACCGGCACCGGTTACCCGTTGAGTAAAACGTATGATGATGGGGATGATGTTCCGCTCTGCGAAGCCGGACGGCTTCGGCGGGACTGGCTGGACACAACACGCGAAAGAGGCGCGACAGGACGCGACATGGCCCGCGATCAATCCCGGAGCGTGAACATCCTCGATACAAGGGTCAGCATTTTATTACCTTTACCTCGCAGAATAACCCGTCGGAAACAGGATGGCGGTGTACTATCGCGATACCGTTTTTTTGTCAATACTTTTAAGGGAACTTCCGCGGATAATGTGATCGATGCCCGGCCTCGTGATGTCGCGCGGGCATCTTCACCTCGCATGGAGCCTTACCTGATCCCCTCCCGGTCCATGATCATCCGCGCCGCCATCCAGCCGTTGATCTGCACGCCGCTGTAGCCGTGCGACATCTGGGTCCAGTTGCTTGCGATAAAAACGTTGTCGACGGGAGTCCTGTTGGGAATCCGGTCAAACTGGTCCGGGGTGCTGTTGAAACCGTACACAACGCCGTCGCGGTTGAGCGTATAGCGCCTGAGGGTACGTAGCGTATACCCCAATTTCACGGCTATGGTGCCGGGCGTTGCCAGCTCAGGTATGTGACGCGA
>JAGODA010000318.1 GCA_017998475.1 Spirochaetota bacterium
CGCATGTCCATCACCCCCATCGCGCCGTGAAGTGAGAGATAGATGCCGTCAAGTCGCTCCATTTTTTTCAGGCCGTCGACGATTTCATTTTTAAGCCGCTCGTAGAGCGCCCGCTCGAGCGGCCCGCCCGACATGGAGCGCGCCTTGAGGATGGGGACGATCTCGAACTCCCCGCCCCCGAGCTTTTCAATCGCGGCGATGCAGCCGCCGAGCTCGAGTTTTTCCTTCTTGCTGAAGGGGATGATGTCGCCGCCCCGCAGGAGGCTCGTCGAACGGAACATGGCCTCGTCCGTCGGGACGCGTGAGAAAGAATTGCTCTCCTGGAGGAGCTCGACGATCGCGATCGTCTTCGAAGGAGCGCGCGGAGCCTCGTCCTTCCGGGGAGCGCAGGAAACAAGAACCAGAGCCGAGAAAAACAGGACTGCCGTCAGCAGTGTGCGGCGCATGGGAAACCTCCCTGATTTTTTTGTCCGGGCGGTTGTATCGCCCGATCCAACTCTAGCAAAAAGTGATTGCATTAGACTATCTTTTTTTTATTTAATCATTTTAACTTTCCGTGTGTCGGTCCGTTCAACGGGCGGCGTAACCGCCCCCCCGCGTCCCGTGCGGCCCGCGCCGCTGGAGGGGGATTCAACCGTGCAGGCAGGAAATCGATATGGAGATCAAGCTGTGGGGCGTGAGAGGTTCGGTTCCGACGTCGCCGGATAACTTCGAGTATCGTGAAAAGCTGCGCCTGGTGCTGGAGATGGCCCTGGACGGCGGGCTTTCCGCGCGCGAGAATATTCCCGGATTCATCGATTCGCTTCCCGCCCATCTGTCCCGTTTTTACGGTGGAAACACGACTTGCGCCACCGTCACCTCGGAGAAGGGCGGCCTGTATATCATCGACTGCGGTTCGGGACTCCGTCCGCTTGGCGAGGAGCTCATGAAGGGGCCGGCCGGTTCCACGGGGGCCGACATACGCATTCTTCTCACACATACCCACTGGGACCATATCCAGGGACTTCCGTTCTTCAAGCCGATCTATCTGCCTTCCAATACCCTGCACTTCTACTCGCCGTACCCGGATATAAAGGAACGTCTGGAATACCAGCAGGACCCGCGGTTTTTCCCGGTGACGCTGGACTCCATGGCGTCGGCCAAACGGTTTTATCGCCTTTCGCCCGCCGAGCCGATTGTTTTCGAGGATTCGATGGTTGTGGATTTCTATCCTCTCAAGCACCCTGGCGGCAGTTTCGCGTACCGGTTCAGGGAAAACGGCCGTACCTTCATCTTCGCCACCGACGCGGAGTTTACGGGCGATTATCTGGAAAAGACGGAAGAGAAAACGGATTTTTTCCACGGGGCCGACCTCCTGGTGCTGGATTCACAGTACACGCTGGACGAATCCTTCAAGAAGTTCGACTGGGGGCACACAAGCTACACCATGGCGGTGAACTGCGGCATACGGTGGAAGGTGCGAAATCTGGTGCTCACCCATCATGAACCGGCCTATTCGGATTTCGCGCTCGCGGACATCCATCGCGAAGCCGTGGAGCACCGCGCCGTGATGGATCCCGAATGGCCGGCGGTCCACATGGCCACCGAGGGAAGCGTATTTAAAATCTAGAACGCTTTCCGGCCGCCGTTATCTCCACGAGTCGATTGTATCCAGCGGATAGATCGGCCGCGGGATAGACTTGTAGGGCAGCGCTAAAACGTCGATATTCGAAAGCCCCGGCGTGACCACGTCCACGGTGCCCCTGTTGTACAGAAGAAAGAATACCCTGAACGGGAACAGGTTCTTGACCACCACGATGTCGGCCTTCCACAGGCTGAGCCCCATCTCCCCGAAATAGGAGGGCCGGGATGTCGGGTCGGGAAGCTCGGTCAGGATGAGATGAATGCCCCCGTCTTTAAGCACCACGGACTTGCCCAGTCTGCCCTCTTTCTTCCGGACAACCGTGCCTGTGAATTCCACCGGACGGTTGAAAGTCCGGTCGAGTTTGCCGCCCACGGTAACGGTCACCGTCTCGCCGACGGCGCGACCGTAGGCGATTGAGGCCGCCTCCTGGTCGCGAAGCGGGACGTACGAAACAAGGTCTTTCGCCTCCGCCATGAGCGATGCGAGTATCCATGTACTTTCCCCGGGCGTCCCGGTTCCCACCGAGTCGGACGCGTCGCAGAAGACGACGCATCCGAATTTGCGCCCGATGGTCTTTGAGCGCGCTATGGCGATCGCCTCGGAGGGCGTGTGGGTCTCAAGCCTGGGCGCTTCCCTGGCCGCCCAGTTGATGTCGGCGAGCTCTTCGGCGGTTTTCGCGGCCAGCTCCTGTTTATTGTCGGTGATGACGAGCGTGCTCCACCCGAGCTCGGGGTCGTCCTGCCAGATGCTCGAGATGAACGTCTGGACGCCCAGTACGCCGTCGATTTTCTTCATCCGCTTCATCTCGCTGAAGACCTTCTGCATGGGAGGCAGGAAGTCCACCACCATGCCGCCGCCCCGGAGCAGGCGCATTTTACGATATTCCATAACTGGGCGAATCTCGCCGCGCGCCGTTCTGAGGAGCAGTTCTCCGGCGGAATAGCCGGTATCGTACTGGTCGCGGTTCGGATTGGTGTGATAACCGACAATGATGGTGGCCAGCTCAACCTGTCTTCTGGTTACGTTGGCGTGAAGATCGAAGCTGACGGCGATCGGCACGGCGGGTCCCAGTTCGCTCCTCACGGCCTCCAGCAGATCTCCCTCCGGGTCGCGGATTCCTTCAACGCCCGTGGCCCCGTGGAGCGCCAGATATACGCCGTCCAGCCTGCCGCTTTTACGGATGCCCGAGAGAATCTCGTTCTTGAAGCGTTCGTACAATTGCCGCTGGAGCGGGCCTCCCGAGCTCGAGCGCGCCTTCAGTATGGGAATGATCTCGACGGAGCCCCTTCCCAGCTTCTCGACCGCCCTTACGAAACCGGCCATCTCGAGCTTTTCCCTTCTGGCGAAGGGGAGGATGTCGTCGCCGTATAGAAGGCTTTCCGATCGGAAATTCTCCTCGGTGGTGAGCACCGTTGAAAAGTCGTTTGTTTCCTGGAGCATCTCGGCGACGGCAAAACGCTTGGGTTTGAACGGGACCGCGCTGTCGAAGGGATTCCCGCAGCCGGCGATCAGGAATACCAGGACGGCCACGACCGGGGCGAAGAAGGAGAGGAGTCTGTTCATGTCAGGCCTCCGAGGGTGCGTGGATTATTTTGAATAAGTAGAAAAGAAAACAGTGTGATAATGCAACAACTAATTTTGGGTTTGCCGGTTTTGCGTTATCGGGCGTTCGGCGTTACGCAGGAAGAAAGCGAAAACGCGGGCAAGTCGAAAGAGCTCGGGGAGCGCCGTAATGCCGATCGCCGTGTCGCCGTGCGTAATGAGAGGAGTGAGGGCGAGCCTGCACGGAACGCCGAGCCGGCGCAGTTCCTGATGGATCATGACGGATTCGGATGGCGGTATCACCCTGTCGTCCGCGCCGTGGATGAGCGCCACCGGCGAGCGGAGCCCCGAAAGCCTGTTTACCACTGAGAGATCGTCGATGAGCGAGCGCATCTCGCCGCCCGCGTTCAGGATACGCTCCCAGTGCCCGACGCGGAAGGACGGCTCGTCCCTGAGGCGTGCGAACACCTCCCGGTCCGCGGTGGGGAGGCTTTCCAGGTACGCCGGAAGCTCCGGTTCAGCCCGATGGAATCCGTTGTCCCTGTAGCAGATCTCAAGGGCCTTCTGGAGTCCCGGGTTCGATCCAAGGGAAAGGTGAAGGAAGTTCCGCAATACGATCATTCTGCCGTATTCGTCGGCATCCTGTCGCTCCAGCAGGAATCGGATCACCGTTTCGACATTGCCGAACGCGCCGACAGAACAGACGGCCGCCGTGAGGTTTGACGTATCGGGCCGCGCGGCGGCGATGATGCACATG
>JAGODA010000319.1 GCA_017998475.1 Spirochaetota bacterium
CGCCCACTGCTCGCGGCCGGACTGTGCCAGAAGCGAATAGAGTTTTCCGTCACTGGCCGATACCAGCAGTCGGTTATTCACCAGCAACGGCGTCTCGAAAACACCGGCGCCCGCGTTGAATTTCCAGTTGCGCTTGCCCTTGAGATTGTATGAGTATACGGTCCCTTTGGTCGTGGCGATATAGACGGCACCGGGAGTGACCACGGCCGTCATGGTGTCGATCACCGCGCCCTCAAGACGATCGCTCCAGAGTGTTTCGCCCGAATCCATGGATACGGCATTGATGTTTTCGTCGGCGGTCGCGAAATAAAGCGCGTTGTTTCCAAGAGCGATGCCGGATGTAACAAGCCCGGTCCGCTTTTCCCAGGCCCTCGCGGCATTTCCCCTTTCAAGGGCGATGAGACCACCCTCTCCGGTGGCCACAAACACGCGACGGCCGGAATAGACCATTCCCTTGACCGGTGATTTCACGTCGAGGTTCCAGCGCACCCTGTCGAGCGGGCGAAGCCTGGCCAGTTCGACCTTTTCCCTTACGGTCCGGTCGGACACCAGCACGATGTCCTTGCCGAATTCCTCATATCCCTCGGCCTCTATTTTCAGCGTATATGAACCGACGGGCATTTCGAGTGAAATGTCCCCGGATCCGACAAGCTCACCGTTCAGGAAGACACGGGCGCTCTCCGGTCGGACCGATATGTCGACGCGCCCTTTCTCGACCGCGGCGGGGGCGGCCGGCTCCTTTATTTCGACGACCTTCATCTCCTCGAATTCCTTCTTCAGCGCCGCCTCGTTACGCACCTCGTCGACCTTGATCGCCCGCACGGCCGCGATCTGTTCAACCGCCTTCGCCACCTCGACGGGTGGAGCCTCGGTCTTTTTCTCTTCTACGGCGGCCACGGCCTCCACCACCTTTTCCACCTGCGTGTTGACCCTGGCGACCTCCCTGGCATCGACCTTCACCGCCCTGTTCTCGGTGACCGTCACGGCGCTCTCTTCGACCTGTGCCTCGAGCTTTTTGATCACTTCCGATTCCCGGACCGTTTCGTTCTCAATATTCTCCAGGGCGGTTAAGCGCTTTGACACCTGCACTTTCCCGTCGACCACCTCGACGCGTGTGTCCTTCGCGGTGCTCGTTTCGACCATGAACATGGTGCCCCTTACGCCGGCGACCGCCGTCGGGGTCTTCACCATAAAGCTTTCACCCTTGACGAGTTTTTTCGGTTTGGCGAGCACCATTCCCACGGCCAGCTCGAGTGAAGTATTTTCCGATCCCGTCGTACCATCCAGGAAAAGGGCGGCAAGGGCCACCTCGCTCTTCTCCTTAACGCGCACCACGCTCTGACCTATCTGCACATCGACCGTTCCTCCCGCTCCGGTTCGTATACGGTCGCCCTGCGCGAGTTCCATGCCAGCGTCGGCGCCACCCCAGGAATTGTTACGGAAAGCCTGAACCTCGCCTATTATGAATGTTATGACCGCCCTCGACCGGTTTTCGGTTTTCTTCGAGCAGGAAATGGAAAAGACGACCGCTGTCGACAACACGAGCGCCGTTATACGTTTCATGAGTATCCCTCCTTTCGTCACGAATGACCTTCCATGCAAGAAACCACCCTGGCGGGCGTATGCGACCCGCCGGCCTATTTCCGTATTTTATATATACCGTTGCCTTCCGTTCCAAAGTACATAGTCCTGCCGGATACGGCAATATTTGTTGCTGACTCCGTAGGCATCACGATCGACCACTGCACGGTTCCCCGGGCGGTATCGAACACGTAGAATACCCTGCGCGACAGCACATACAGGTCCTGCCCCATCACTATCGGACTTCGTCCGACGGGGCCTCCCAGGTTGACGCTCCATTCAACATCTCCCCTCAGCGAGAGCTTGACGACGTCGCCTCCCGATGATACAACGTACAGGTATTCCCCGTCCACAACCGGATCGGCGACTATGGAGCCCCGCACGCCATGACGCCACTCCATCTCATCGCGCTCGATATTGTGGCACGCGACCACTCCGTCAAAATTCGCGTAATACAGCCGCCCGTCCCGCACAATCACCGACGAGCCGACTATTCTCCCCGAATCGATGCGCATTACGGCGAGCCTGAGCGCAGTATCGATCACGTGAATCCTTCCGTCGAGAAGCGGAACAAACAGAAGCGTGCCGTCCGCCACGGGCGTAGAATACGAAGCCGCGGGAAGGGCCATGGACCATTCCTCGCCTCCCCTTCGATTGAACCTGTAGAGCATTCCTTTTGCCGTGGCCACATACAGCCCGGATCCGTCAACGGCCGGCCGCGAGCCGAAGTACAGGACTCCATCCACCTTTCTCGTCCACAGCTCCTTGCCGGTATCAGGAGACAGCGCGATGATACGCTCGTCCGCGGTGGCGAGGTATATTATTTTCCCGTCGGAAACAGGCTGGGTGACTATCGGCGACCCGCAGCGAAAGCGCCAGGCTACGGATCCCCGCCTGAGCGCGTCAATGCGCCCGTCCATCCCGACCGCGATGAATAGATCTCGCGTTCCATCTACGAGCACGTGCGATACCCTGGCCCGCTCCATCCAGGCGTTCCGGTCGAACACCTCGGCGCGCCCGAACTTCTCCGCGACGCGTGCGGGCCCTTCGTTTCCGCGCGCCGATTCGGAAAGCCGCCGTAATTCCGTTATGAGCGCCGGCGGGGATTCCTCCGTGGTGTATATTCGAGGAGGAGGGGCCTCCGCGGCGATGGTAACCAACGCCCCGGCGAGACGCTCTTTCTCCAGAGGCGTGCTCTTTTCCTGCAAAGAGGCGATCGCCCGTTCCACCTTATTCGCGAGCGCGCGCACATCCCGCTCCCGCACCTCACACACCTCGTCGGCTTCCACGGCGACGGCCCGCTCGGCAAGCCTGCGCTCAATCTCCTCGATCGCGCCTCGCGCGTCCTCATCCAGCGCTTTCGCCGGATCGAGCACGACGCGCCCCCGCACGCTTATCCTGCCTTCAAGAACCTCGTAACGGACGTCGCCCCTGTCCGATACCGAAACGCCGAAACTCGTTCCGCGCACACCCGCCACGGATGTAGGCGTCCGTACTTCAGCCACATCGCCGCGCCTGAGCTTTCCGAAACTCAGAAGCGCCGTACCTGACGAAAGGTCCAGACCGACGCGCAGGGTGCCTTCGCCGTCTCGGGCCATCCCGTCGATCCTGAAGCGGGAATTCTGCTTGATCCTTATTATAATTTCATCCTGGCAGCGGAGCTCGGTGAAAGAGAGCGCACCGGTAAGCACGGTATCACCCACGCCAAGCACCGCTCCGGCTTCGAGCGGCGTCAGCCGGCCGTCGCGTTCGAGGCGCACATCCCCGTGAATCGACTCCGCGAGCGCCTCGAGAGCGGTGACCTTATCTCCCGCCCGGAAAAGGAGCGCCCCGGCGCCGACGGCTATTACCAGAGCCGCCGCCGCGAGGAGCGCCTTCGTACGGACAGTCGCCAATCCGCGCGCCGCGCGAGGCCGTCCGAGCGCCTCGACGCGTACGCGCTCGAGGCCTCGCCGCATATCAAGCGGCGGAACGGCAAGCCGGGCGCGATCGAACACACCGAGGAGCGAGCGCGCCTGCTCCTCGGAACAGCGCCCCTCCGAGCGAAGCTCCTCCACAATCGCGGATATTTCTTCTTTGATACCGAGCTCCATTCCTCCGGCTCCTATCGATACCCTTCGGCGGTTCCCGTTCATTACACAACATTCCGGGATTTAAGCCGGTCAACGATCTTCTCCACGGCCTTCTGCATCCGCCATTTAGCGGTGCGCTCCGGACAATCGAGTATACTTGAAATCTGGCTGTACTGCATCCCGTGATCGAACCTTAAAAGAAATACGGTCCTGAACTTTTCCTTGAGCGAGTCCACCGCCAGATAGAACTCGCGCATGTCCTCT
>JAGODA010000021.1 GCA_017998475.1 Spirochaetota bacterium
GAGCCCCATGGCAATGCCCGCCACCGCGGCCTTTACCGGAACCCCCGCGTTGAAGAGGGCGAGCGAACCGGAACAGACCGACGCCATCGAAGAGGAGCCGTTCGACTCGAGTATCTCGGAGACGACCCTTATGGTGTAGGGAAACTTTTCGGCTTCTGGAATGATGTACTGAAGTGAACGTTCGGCCAGCATTCCGTGGCCTATCTCGCGCCGCCCTACGCCGCCCGTCCTTCCGGTTTCTCCGACCGAGAAGGGAGGGAAATTATAATGAAGCATGAAACGGCGGAAGCTCTCACCTTCCAGAGCGTCGAGTCTCTGCGAGTCGCGTCCGGTTCCGAGCGTCACCACGCCGAGGCTCTGCGTCTGCCCCCGTGTGAACACCGAGGAACCGTGCGCCCTCGGAAGCACTCCGATCATGATGTCTATCGGGCGTATTTCCGTTAGGGCTCTTCCGTCGGCGCGCTTTTTCTCGTCGAGAATGCGGGCGCGCATAATTTCGTAATCCAGGTCGTCGACGATCGACGCGACCTGGCCGATCGAGTCAGGAAAGGATTCCTTCAGTTCCGCCGAGGCGCGATCGATTATTCCCCGGACCGCGTTCTCGCGGTCTTTCTTTTCCGTGATTTTGACAAGATCGACAACGTCCTGACGAAAACGTTTCTGTACCTCTTCGCGAAGCGCGAGATCCCGTTTTCTCGGGGTGTAGGCCATCTCGGGCTTGCCGACCTGCTTTTTTAAATCTTCCTGCGCGTCGCAGAGTTTGAGGATCTGCTCGTGCGCGAAGACGACGGCGCTTATCATGTCATCCTCGCTGACATTTTTCGCGGAGCCCTCGATCATGGTGACGGCCTTCTTCGTGCCGGCGACCACCAGGTCGATATCGCTCGCTTCGGATTCATCGAAGGTCGGGTTGACGATGAACTCCCCCTTGATCCTTCCCACGCGTACCGCGCCTACCGGACCCTTGAAGGGGATTCCCGAAACCGAAAGCGCGGCCGATGCCGCGTTGATCGCGAGAACGTCTGACTGAGTCTTCTGATCGGTGGAGAGAACGGAGATCAGTATCTGCACCTCGCTGACGAAATCCTCGGGGAAGAGCGGCCGGAGTGGCCTGTCGGTGAGGCGGCTCGTAAGGGTTTCCCTGTCGCTCGGCCTCCCCTCGCGCTTGATATATCCACCCGGAATCTTGCCGGCGGAATAAAACTTTTCCCGATAGTCGACGGTAAGAGGAAAGAAGTCCTGCCCCTCCACCACCTTGCGCGAAACGACCGCGGTGGCGAAAACGATCGATTCTCCGCTTGAAACGGCCACGGCGCCGTCCGCCTGTTTGGCGAGATAGCCCGTATTAAACCGAATCTCCTCCCGGCCTACTTTTATACCTGATTCAAAACTCATTATCCTACCTCTTAAATGCCTTGATGCCCGTAATCGAAGCTCGTGTCGGGCGCGGGCCGGTCACCGACAGCCGTGGAGGAACTCCTATCTTCTCAGGCCGAGCGACTCGATGAGGCTCCGGTATTTCTCGAGATCGTTTTTCTTGAGATAATCCAGAAGTCTACGACGCTGGCCGACGAGCTTGAGCAGCCCCCTGCGGGAATGGAAGTCCTTCTTGTGCACCTTGAAATGCTCCGTCAGGTGGTTGATCCTTTCCGTCAGCAGGGCAATCTGAACATCCGGCGAACCGGTATCGCTTTCATGCCTTTTATACTGATTGATGACCTCGCTCTTCTGACGCATATGACGCTGTTCTCCTTATTCCTTATGTGATTGATCGATTTTGCCGTTCCGGATGTAAGCGCTCCACATACACGGGAGCGCGACGCACTCTACCTGTTAAAAACATTCCTGTATTCGACTGACCAATTATCAGTATCGACGTTGGCGATGGCAATACAATTTTTTCGCCCGTCCAGTATAATGAAGGGCGACCTGCCCTCCAGGCTCACTATGTCACTTTCCCCGAAAAACGCCCCATTATTCACCTTTTTCACGGCGCCGTCGGCCACCACTATCCGTCCGAAATCTACGAGCGCCTGCTCCGGGCTCAGCAGGAAACGTTTCCCCGCCGGCGAACCGGAAAGATATTCTCTCATCTCCCCCAGCGTCGCCGCATCCTCGACCGAAAAGCCTCCCGAAGCGGTGCGCCTGAGCTCGGCCAGGTGCGCCCCTGTTCCCAGGGATTCGCCGATATCGCGCGCGAGCGACCTGATATACGTGCCCTTGGAACAGAGCACATCGACGGTCAGCGTCCTCCTGCCAAGATCGATATCGAGGACTAAAAGCTCTTTTACGACCACGTCCCGCGCGGCGAGTTCGACCTCTTTACCCTCCCTGGCGAGGTCGGAGGCCCTCCGGCCCTTGATTTTAAGCGCGGAGTATGTCGGCGGCACCTGCCGGAGCCGTCCCGTGAAACGCTTGGCGACGGAGAGAATCCGCTCCTCATCGATCCCGCCCAGGTCCGCCGTGGCCGTAATCTCGCCCTCGGCATCGCAGGTGTCGGTCGTCACACCGAGCCGTATGACGCCCGTATACCGCTTGTCCCCCTCCAGGAAGTACTGCGTCAGCCTGGTCATCGAACCGGTGCAGACCACCAGAAGACCGGTCGCCGCTTTATCGAGGGTCCCGGAATGGCCCGCCTTCCTCGCGCCAAGAAGCCTGCGCGCCTCCTCTATGGCCGAAAAGGACGTCATACCCTTCTCCTTGTCCAGAAGAAGGACCGCGTCCCTCGCCTTTGACGCGTCCACCGTCAGCCGCCGTTCTCACCGGAGGTTCCTTCGCCCCCGTCCGGTTCGCCGGCGTCGCGGTCGCTCCCCGTATCGAGTTTTTCGATCACACCGACCATCCGGACCCCTTCTTCAACGGATGTGTCGAGATGGAAAACCAGTCTGGGCGTGGTGCGAAGCTGTATCCCCTTTCCGACGAGGAATTGAACGTAATTGCGCGCCGATTCGAGGCCCGCCATCGATTTTTTCTTGGCGGTTGCGTCCCCCAGCACGGACACGAAAACGTCGGCCACGCTGTAATCCCTTGCGAGTTTCACCCGCACCACCGATACGAATCCGATGCGGGGGTCCTTTATCTCGGAGAGAAGGGCGTCCGCAACGACCCGCTTGATGAGCTCTTCGAGCCGTTCCCTTCGATGCGTCGTCATGTTCTATCCGTCCAGCGTCTTGGCGATCTCTATCGTCCGATACGCCTCGAAGGTATCACCTTCCTTGAGATCGTTGAAATTCACAAGACCGAAGCCGCACTCCTGCCCGGAATCGACGTCGGAAACGTCATCCTTGAATCGCTTGAGCGACTTCAGCTCGCCGTCAAAGATGACGACGCCGTCGCGGATGAGGCGCACCCTGTTCTTCCTGTTGACCTTGCCAGTAAGCACGATGGCGCCGGCAATGGTCCCGAGGCGCGAGATCTTGAATATCTGCCGCACTTCGCCGCTCCCCACGACCTCTTCCCGGTATTCTGGCGAGAGCATGCCCTCCATGGCCGCCCGGACCGAATCGGTCACTTCGAAGATGATGTTGAAGAACTTTATCGATACGCTCTCCTTCTCCGCCAGTTCCGACACCCGTGCCGTGGGCCTTACATGGTAGCCGATGATGATGGCGTTCGACGCGGACGCGAGCATGACGTCCGACTCGTTGATGCCGCCGGTGCCCGCGTGGATCACCTTCACCCTGACCTCGCCTGTTGAAAGCTTCTCGAGGGCCTCCTTGAGCGCCTGCACCGAGCCGTCAACATCCGCCTTGATAACTACGCGGAGCTCCTGCACCTCTCCGTCGCGTATCATCTCGTTGAGGTCCTCAAGCGTCACCTTGCGCACTTTTTTCGCCGTCTCGAGACGCCGGAGGTCGATGCGTTTCTGCGATATCTGCTTGGAGTATTTCTCCGATTCGACGACCTGGAACGGGTCGCCGGCGGAGGGAACGCCGGAAAGCCCGACGAGCTCTACCGGCATCGAGGGCCCCGCCTCCTGCACGGGCTGGCCCTGGTCATTGAACATGGCCCGGACCTTCCCGGAGTAGATGCCGACCACAAAGGGATCGCCGAGATGCAGCGTACCATTCTGCACCAGCGCCGTGGCCACCGGACCCCGGCCCGGATCCAGGCGCGATTCGATAACCACGCCCCGGCCCAGAAGCGCCGGGTTCGCGTCGAGTTCGAGCATTTCGGCCTGTATGAGAATGAGGTCGAGGAGCTCCTCGATGTTCATCATCTGCTTCGCGCTGACCTCGGCGTACAGTGTGGTTCCACCCCACTCCTCCGGCGCCAGGTCGTAATTGGAAAGGTCCTGCTTGATGCGGGTCACGTTGGTCTCGGGAAGGTCGATCTTGTTGATCGCGACGATTATCGGAACGTGCGCGGCCTTGGCATGGTTTATTGCCTCAACGGTCTGGGGCATGACGCCGTCGTTGGCCGCCACGACCAGGATGACGATGTCCGTGACGCTCGCCCCGCGGGCGCGCATGGTGGTGAACGCCTCGTGACCCGGCGTGTCGAGAAACGTCACGAACTGTTCGCGGACCTTCACCGTGTAGGCGCCGATGTGCTGCGTGATCCCCCCGAACTCTCCATCGACGACGTTTGTCTTGCGGATCGCGTCGAGGAGCTTTGTCTTCCCGTGGTCCACATGTCCCATTACCGTGACGATCGGAGGGCGCTTCCGACGGTCCTCGGCGCGGTCATCCTCCTCGTGCCGTATCACCGTCTCCTCGAATAGGGACACCACACGCACGCTCGTCCCGAACTCGGACGCCAGGATTTCGGCGGTCTCCGCGTCTATAACCTGGTTGATGGTGGCCATCATACCGAGCTTCATCAGCCGGGAAATCACCTCGCTCGCCTTGACGTTGAGCTTTTTGGCCAGGTCGCCGACCGAAATGCTTTCGGTTATATCGATGTTCTTTGGCGATACCGCGACACGCTCCTGCTCCTGAACGCCTCCGTGCGGACCACCCCTCTTTTTGCGGGAGAAGATGTTTTTCTCGAAAGTCTCCTTGCCCTTGTCTTTATAGGCCCTCTTCTTGCTGTCTTTCTCCTTTTCCTTCTCCTTGGCCTTCTTTCTCTTTTCTTTCTCCTTCGCGGAGATCGCTTCATCCTTCTTGTCGGGCGCGGCGCCGTCTCTTGGCGGCGGCGCTCCGGGGCCGGGTCTGCGTTCGCCGAAAGGCCGCCCGTCTCTTGCGCCCGGGGCTCCTCCCGGACCTCCCCTGCGGGCCCCGTCAGTTCTCGGAGCCGGTCGCGAATCAGGACGCCTTCCTCCACCGGCCGGCGGACGCTGATCCGAGCGAGGGTGTGCGGGTCTTGCGGCCGACGGAGGTCGTTTTTCCTCGCGGGGCTGCGGGGCTGCGGGCACGGAAGGCTCCTCCTTCTTTTCCGGAGCGGCCGCGGCCTCCTCTTCTTTTTCCTGCTTCTCTTTGATGAGCTCCCTGGAAACGGTCACCTTGCGCTTCAGCTTGATCTTCGCGCCCGATCGTTCACTGCGCTCGTTCTTGCGCTCCAGAAGCTCCCTCGCCGCCTTCGCGCGCTGCTCCTTGATTACCTCTATTTTTTTCTGTACCAGAAAGACATCCTTCTCGGAGAACTCTGCGTCCATCCCGGCGCAGCTTATCCCGAGATCCTTGCATATGGTAAGGATATCTTCTTCCGTTACATGATTGGCGGTTGCAATATCAATTGCTTTCATTTGCACCTTGCTTCTGCTTATAGAATTTTCGGAAGAACGCGGTACCGTTCAATTCGCCGGTCTGGTCGCGCTATGCCGCGCCGCTACTTCTCCGCATCCGTTTCGTCGGCGGCCCCGGCCGCCTCCGCATCACCCGCTTCTTCCTGCCGTCCTTCCGCGGACTCTTCCTCTCCTTCCTCTTCCATCTCTTCTTCAAAATCGATCGACTCCGCGAGGATGTCCATTATCTTCTTCGCGGTCTTTTCGCCGATTCCATCTATCTTCATGAGATCGTCGAACGAAGTCTCAACCAGGTCCTCGACCGAGAAGAGCCCCCCGGCCTCCAGGAGCTTTATGGTGCGGGCGTCGAGGCCGGGCAGCTCTTCGAGCGGCGTCTCCTCGACGTTCTTGCTGGCAAAGAGCTGCTCAACCATGGCCCTGGATTCGCTGGAACTGAGGAATTCGCGGTATTGCTCCTCGGTCTTAATATCGATGTCAAACCCGCACAGCCTGGCGGACAGTCTGGCGTTGTGACCCGCCTTGCCAATCGCGAGCTTGTACTGTTCCTTCTCGACGACGGCGATAACCCCGCCGCTCCGGGTTTCGATAACTTCTTTTACACGCGCCGGCGTAAGAGCGTTCGACGCCATGATCCTGCGGTCGTCGACCCATTCAACCACGTCTATCTTCTCTCCCTCGAGCTCGCGCACTATGGATTGAATCCGTATCCCCTTCATTCCCACACACGCCCCGACGGCGTCAACATCGTCGCGTTCGCTGGTCACCGCCACCTTCGTGCGAAGACCCGGCTCGCGGACGATGTTGACGATCTGCACCACTCCGTCGTAGACCTCCGGAATCTCCATCTCGAAGAGCTTCTGTATGAATTTTGTGTTGGCCCTCGAAAGCACGACCGACGGCCCCTTGGTGTTTTTCTGCACCGAGAGAACGAGGGCCTTTATACGCTCGCCGGTCTTGAAATGCTCGAGCGGCGACTGTTCGCGGGCCGGGAGAATGCCCTCGGTCTTTCCGAGATCTACGAATATCGCGTCCTTCGTCTTGCGCTGGAGATAGCCGTTTATCAGGTCTCCCTCTTTGTCCTTGAAGTCGTTATAAACGATGTTTTTCTCGGCTTCCTTGATCTTCTGGACTATCACCTGCTTCGCCGTCTGCGCCGCGATCCTTCCGAACGACTCGAGCGGATTTTCCTCGACGTCCATCTCGTCGCCCAGCCGCGCGTCCGGATTGAACCTCCTGGCCTCGGCCACGTGGACTTCCTCGGCCCTGTTGCGCGGTGAGTTGACCACCATCTTCCTGGAAACGATCTTCACCGTGTTCCTGTCGCGGTCGAATACTACCCGAACATTGGTGTTCGACCCGTACTGCTTCTTATAGGCAGAGATCATCGCCGACTCGACGATTTCCTCGATAGTCTCCCGCGTTATACCCTTTTCATTAGCGATCTGGTGTAACGCCTCGAAAAAATTATTGCTCATGTCATTGAACCTTCATCACGTTAATGATTCTCCGTGCCCGCCGGGCCGCCCTATAATTCCAGGTTCGCGCTCTTTATCGAGTCGAAATCGATGCTGACGACGGCGTCGCCGTCATGCAGCGTTATCGAGGCGCCGTCCACGCCCGCTATTTTCCCCTTCACCACGCGCTGTACGTCGCCATCGCGGAAGATGATCTTCGCGGGGGACCCGCTGAACCGCCTGAACTCCTCCACGCTTCGAAGCTGCCGACGTATTCCGGGGGATGAAACCTCCAGCGAATACTCCGGGAGTATCCCCGACTCGTCCAGGCGTCGGGAAAGCTCCCTGCTGAAAGCCTCACAGTCCGAGTGGGAGATCGGCGCATGTCCGTCGATCCTGACGACTACGCTCGAGTTCCTGCCCTTGAACAGCAGGTTGGCCTCGTAAATCGAATACCCGAGGTCGCCGGCGACGGCCCAGACCGTCTCCATCACCCGCTCCCTGACCGCTGGATTGCTCATCTCCGGACCGCTGTGTATATTGAAAAAAGAGAGTGGTTTGACCACTCTCTCTCTATCTGCAGGCAGACGCCAAGAAACAAGAAAAAGGGAAAATACAACTCCACAAACATAGTCCAAAATGTTACTATTAATTTCAAGTTTTTTTTAGTCCCTGCTCCTTCACGGGCCGTGCACGCGGCTCCGCCTACACCCAGCACCCGCGCCCTCTACACTGGCTGGCGTACGCCCTCAGTCGTGACAGACGGGCACCGGCACCTCCGGCATTTCGAAGAAGCGATGGAATTCCCCGGGCAGGTCGTGATAGTCGACCGAGGCGGCCTCTCTCGAAAGGTCGACCGAGTTGTAGGTGTGCCAGTAGAGGACGACATCACTCCGGCGCCTGTTCCGTCGTACAAGATCCAGAACCGCGGCAAAGGTCTTCCCGGTATAGGTCGGCTCGAGATCCAGCTTCTCCTTCGCTTTCATGATATCGATTGCCTCGCAGCACGCGGCCGTCGGACAGCCGTATCCGTCGCCGAAATAATCGTCGAGCACCTCCGGTGCCTCGGTACCGACCTCGGGCACGGAGGGGCTCGCTTCACGGAGATACCGCAGCGTTTGCGCCATGAGCCGCGAGACCGCACCGGGGGTCGATGCCGGAAACGGGCCAAGGTGAGAGGCCGTAACACGCACGCCCGTCACACGTGAGCGGAGACCGGCAAGACGCGCGCCGAGGGTGAGCCCCGCGAGGGTCCCGTTTGAGCCGAGCGGGCATACGATGTGCTCCGGTTCCGGCATGAGCCCCTCGGCCACCTGCCGCCGGAGCTCGAAGGCCGCGTTGACGAATCCGAGGGTGCCGAACACGTTCGATCCGCCGGCGAAGACGTACAGGGCGGAAGGGTGAAGCACCCGGTGCGTGAGATAATAGGCGAGCACTGTATTCGGAAGGGAGCCGGTAAAGACCGTCCGGGCCCCGAAATAGCGATACAGGAGAAGATTCCGCTTGACGTAGCTCGTTACGGGCTGCTCGAAGAGGAGCAGCGTGCACTTCATTCCGAGTTTCCGGCTGTAGATGGCGGTCGCCAGACCGTGATTTGTCCCGATACCGCCTATGGTTACAACCTCGCGTTTCCCGCGTCTCTTCGCCTCGCCCAGTATGAACTCGAGCTTGCGTACCTTGTTTCCCCCATACGCGGACGAGCTGAGGTCGTCGCGCTTTATCCACAGATTATCGCAGTCGAGGCCGGTGAGTTTACGCAGCGGCGTTGGAAAGACACCCAGCGGAATCCTTGGCAACCGTGTACCAAGCTCCGGATACTCCTCGAAGATCGGCAGTATTTGATCGGTATTACTCACTCCAGTCACTCCTTCCTTTTATAAGCGACAGATCGACGCCCTCTCCGAGAAGAAGACGCTTCCTGACATAATAGTATGCGATGCCCGAAAGTATGAACGCGCCGAAAAGACCTATCCTGACCGGGCTTTTAAGATCCGCGAGAATGACCGCGCTGAAGAAGGCGACCATAAGAAAACCCACTGTCGGGCACAACCAGAGAAAAAAACCTTTAAGCTTGAAGCGGGAGCGCTCGTACCGCTCCGGGTAGAGACGCGGCAGCCGAAGCGACGCGATGAGCACCGGAACGAAAATAATCATCCCGCCCAGCGCGGCGTACGACGCGAGAGTTTCCAGCGGGAGTCCCGACAGCACCCCCAGGACTGAACACACATAGATCAGCGTGAGGAGGATGTGGGGGGTGCCGAAACGCGTATTGAGCGCCCCGAGCCACCCTGGCAGTATGCGGTCGTCGATGACCACGAGAAGCGACTTCGTTCCCACGATGAACAGCGCGTTGAGCGTGGTAAGCAGCGCGAGCACCGCGCCTCCGACGATAAAGAACAGACGGCCCGCATCCCCGGCACTGGCCCCGCATACCTCGAGCATCGGCTCCTGACATCCCAGGAGGGTATCGATCGGGGCCGCGCCGACGGTCGTCAGGGCCACCGCTACGTAGATAAGCGCGACGACGGGAAAGCATATAAAGAAGGCTCTGGGAATGACCTTCCCCGGATCGTTGATCTCGTCTCCCAGCTCGATGATCCCGTTTGAGCCAAGATAGGTAAAGGTGAGAAGGGCCACGCCGAGCAGAAGCGCTCCGGCCCCGTGGTCGAACATCCCCTCGAGGTTTTCCGGATTGAAGGAAGCGGCCCCCGTCGCCGAATAGAAGACCAGCGCGCCTATAAGGACGATCACCATGAGTCCCTGGGCCCACGCCGCCGGTTTGACGCCGAGAAGATTGATCAAATAAAAAACCGTAAGGATAAGTATCGCGATGTATTCAGCGGGAAGCGTGAAACCCATGGCTCCGATGTAGCGCGCGCAGCTCAAAGCGTAGAGGGGGATCTGGCCGAAGAAGGAGGCGAGGATGTAGACCCACATGCCGACGAAGGCGAGGCCGGGAGAGACCATACGGCTTGGATACTTGTAATTCGCCCCCGTCGCCGGTATCGCGGAGCCCAGCATGGCGAGCGGCAGCATACTGATGAATACGGGTATCACCGCCAGCGCGAAGGCCAGCGGGAGCGCGGCCCCGGCGATCTTCAGCACGATCCCCGTAAACACGAAGATTCCCCCGCCGATGGTACAGCCAATCGCGATAAATGTCACCTCTGGAAGTCCCAACACCCTCTTCAGTCCGCTGACGGCCATCGTTCCCTCCTCATTATCATATACGAGTTGCCGCCCGGGCTCATTCTCCGGAAAGTTCGTACTCCGCCAGACGCCGCGCATGGCTCATTACCGCGCCGGTCTCGAGGCTTTTCCTGAAATAGTCCGCGGCCGGGCCGGACCTGCCCTCGATGGTTTTATTCTTCAGGCCAAGGTAATAAAAGGCCTCGGCCCGCATCCGCGCGGAGAGCGCCGGGTCTTTCGTCCCGGCCGCCCTGCGCAGCAGCTCCGCCTCGGAAACGAGTCCGACAAAGGCGCCCGCCAGGATATCCGGCCACAAGGCTGCCCGGCGGGCGTAGCGGGCCCGCTCATCCTTTGTATTCGCCGCGGCGGCCTTCCCCGAAACGGCCAGGCGCCACACGCGCGCATAGGCGTTCTCCGGGTCCAGGGCGAGCGAACGGTTGAAATCCGCCAGCGCCCCCTCGTCGTCTCCCGCGAGATAGCGGACGATACCCCTGTTATGGAACGCCATCCCGTCGCCGGGATCGAACCGGATCGCCGAACTGAAATCCGCGCTCGCCGCGGAAAGGTCCCCCTTGTAGAACATCGCCACACCCCTGTTCGCGAGGGCCCGTGGGTACTCACCCCTGAGCTCGATCGCGCGGCTATAATCATGTATCGCCCCGGCGAGATCTCCCGTCGCCAGCCGCGCGCTCCCTCGGTTATTGAACGATTCGGGATCGGCGGGATCGAGCTCGACCGCGCGCGAGAAATCTTCCACGGCGCGGGCGTACAGGCCCTTCACGTATCTCACCACGCCCCTGTTATAGAAGAGGGCCGGGGTATCGGGCTTCAGCACGATCGCACTGGCGTAGTCATCCTCGGCCCTCGAAAGGTCGCCCCGCCGCGCGTAAAGACGACCTCGCTCCGCGTACGCGTCGCCTGCCGACGGATCGATGCGTATGGCGCGCGAGAGCTCCGCGATCGCCGAGTCCGTCCGGCCCTTTACCGCAAACTCCATGCCCCGTCCGTAATGGCGTGAGGCCGCCCGCCGGTCCTCGGGTCGCACGGTCCGGCCCGTCTTCGCCACGCCGGCCGCTTTTCCGGCATTATCCGCGACACGACCCGCGTCGCGAACGCGCTCCTTCGTACGTATTTCGCCATCGACGGAGTCGCGCCCTTTCACCCGCCCGCCTTCGCGGCGCGCCTCCCCTTCGGGCGTCCGCGCTTCCACGCCCATCGCGGTCCTGGGGGCAATCGGCCTGCCGGCGAGCGCAAGCGCGCGGCTTCTGCCGATCTCCCTGTCGCCAGGGTCGGACCTCAGCGCCTCCGAATAATCCTTCGCGGCGTCCTCGTAGCGCCCCGCCAGGTGGTTCGCGATCCCCCTGTTTCTGAGCGCGGAGCCATAGGTCGGGTCGAGCGCGATCGCGCGGGAAAAATCGGCGAGCGCCTTTTCCGGATGATTCATGCGAACCATCGCCACGCCGCGGTTGTTGTAGAACACGGGATCGCTCGGGTCGATCTCGATGGCGCGATCATAGTCGGCGACGGCTTCCATATACTCGCCGACGGCGGCGCGCGCTATCCCCCGGTTGTTGTAGGCCTTCGCATAGCGGGTTGATATCGCGACGGCCCTGGTGTAATCGCCGATGGCGCGCCGGTAGTCCCCCAGCGCCGCCCGTGCGATACCGCGATTGTAAAATGCCTCGAAAAATGCCGGCGCGGCGGCGACGGCGCGGTCGTAATCGGCGAGCGCGCCATCCCTGTCCCCTGAGTTCCAGCGGAGAATCGCCCGGTTATTGTAGGCCTTCGCGAAACGGCGGTCGAGCTTGATGGCGCGGTCGTAATCGGCGAGCGCCTTTTCCGACGATCCCATGCGGGCATGGGCCGTTCCCCTGTTAAAATGGGCGCGCGACAGGGCGAATTCGCCGGCGTCGGCGGTCCAGGCGTCGATCGCCGAGGTCCACAGGCGCGTTTTAGCCTCAGCCTCGGGCGCCCCGGCGGCCATTCGGCTGAGGGCGAAGAAATCATCCTGCGACGCGAGAGGTCCCGCCCACGCGCCCAGAATCAGCGCGGCGGTCAATAACATATAGACCATGCGCGGGGCAATGCCGGTGGTTCCGGACGTCCTTTCAGAATACATAATATATCCCGCACTGCACCGCGAGGAGAATGGTGGCCCACACGCGAAGGTCTCTCCATCGTCCGCGGTCAGGCGCGCCGAAATATACGAAATCCGCGGGGAGGCTCCACACTACCGCGAGCACCGAGCCGAATATTACCATCGCCCCCACTTTCGAGGCCCACAGCGGAAGACCGTGTATCCACTCAAACATCGACCGCCTCCTTGACCACCGACGTGTAGGTGAGGTTCTCGAGATCCGAATCGTTCTTCGGTCTGGTGACAGCGCTTATCGCGAAGAGGAGCGCGACCGACAGCACGAAGCTCCAGAACGCCATGTAGAGCATATTGAGTCCGGCCAGGCCGAGGAGCGCGGCGAAGCCAAGGCCGAGGAGGAGGCTCCAGAGACCGGCACGCGGCGTGATCCTTTTGAAGAGTATTCCCATCAGCAAAAGGGCGAACACCGGCCCCTGGAAAAACGAAAGCAGCTGCTGCACGTAAACGTATATCCCCCTGAACTGCGCGGTCAGCGGCGCACAGAAGATACCGGCCACTAGCGCGGCGAGGGTAATCACCCTGCCCAGCCTGAGCTCTTCGCCGTCGCTGAGCTTTCGTTTCCGCGCCACACCGAGAATATCGCGCGTAACCATCACCGACGCCGAATTGAGCGTTGACGATACCGACGACTGGAGGGCGGCGATAAAGGCGACGAAAAGCAGACCGGACACGCCCGGGGGCAACAGGTTTTTCACGACCCACGGCAGCGCCTGGTCCGAAACCCCGAGGGTTTCAGGCGCCATGAGCAGGGCGAAAAAGCCCGGAAGCACGATGAGCAAAGGGACGAAGGTTTTCGCCATGGCCGCGAACATCATGCTGGCTTTCCCGTCCCATTCGGTGCGGGCGCCAAGGCAGCGCTGCATGATCGCCTGGTTCGTGCACCAGTACGCCGGCGAAAGCACCAGGCCGAGTCCCAGGAGGACTCCCGGCCACGGGAATTCCCCGTGCGTGGACGGCAAAAAGGTGTGAAGATGATCGGGAAAGCGCTCCTGCAGCTGTGAAGCGAAACTTACCGCTCCTCCCGCGGCATGTATGCCGATAACGGCCACCACCACGGCCCCCGTGAACATTATTACCAGCTGAACCGCGTCGGTATACGCCACGGCCGCGAGCCCCCCCGAGACGGTGTACAGGCCGACGACTCCGGCGGTAATCACTATGCTGAGGAGTATGGGCCAGCCGAGATAGGTCTGCAGCATGAGCGCCGTCGCCCAAAGGAACACCCCGACGATAAGGACCGAGAAGAGGCTCAGGATGAGCGCGGAGATGACGCGTACGGAATCGGAATACCGTTTCCCAAGGTATTCTGGGATCGAGAACACGCCGGCACGCCAGTAGAACGGGATGAATATAAAGGCGGCGATTATCATCGCCGGGATCGCGCCGATCCATTCGAAATTCGCCTGCGCCATGCCGATCCGGTACGCCCCTCCGGCACCTCCGACATAATCGTTGGACCCGATGTTGGTGCCGATGATGGACATGCCGATCACCCACCACGGCAGGCTTTTGCCCGCGAGGAAATAGTCGCTCGAGGTATGGACCCGTTTTTTAAAGAGATATCCGTACACGGTAATGCCGGCAAGGTAGGCGAACAGCAGCGACAGGTCGATCCAGCTGACGTCGGTACGGGTAAAGGTGAGGAGATTGTCCACGCAGGCGCCCCTTGCCGATCTGTGATTCCCCTGGACGAGGTAGGGAATACTATGTCGGCCGCGTCCGGCAGCGCAAGTATTAAACTGAACGAATGGCCGGAAAATGGGGGCGATTCACCCCGGCCGCGCTTTATAATCGGCGTGGTCCCGATGCCTTGAAGCCGGAATGGATATTCCCGGCTCGATAATACAATATTATGCTTGCAATATACATCAAATAATAATATACGTATTTTAATATACATATGATATGCGGTAATGGATCACAAGTGACCTCCACTCCCTGGTCTCAGCTTGGACCCGCAGGACCCGGATCGCCGCTCTTCCATGCCGCGTATCCATTTTACCATGCGCGGTAAAAGGAGGCAGTACGATGGGAAACAGATGGTATATAACCCAGCAGACCTTTCCGGAACTCCTCAACCGGAACGCAGTAAAATTCGGCATGCGCCGGGCCCAGTGGTGGAAGAACGGGCCCAACGGCACGGCATCTCTGACCTACGCGGAACTCTGGATTCTGGTCCGCGAAATGGCCTCGGGGCTCATGGAACTCGGGATTCAGAAGGGCGACCGGGTGGCCGTTATGGCACATACCTCGCCCGAATGGGTGTGGGCCGACTACTCGACGCTCTGCGCCGCGGGCGTCACCGTGTGCGTGTATCCGACCCTCTCGGCAAAGGAGCTCGCGTTCATCGTGAACGATTCGGGTTCCCGAATCCTTTACGTGCAGGACGAGGAGATGCTCGAGCGCGCCCTGGGCGCCGCGGCTGAAATGCCCGGACTCGAGAAGATCGTCATCATGAAAGACGAATGCTCGTACGCGGACCCGCGCGTCATGGGCCTCTCCGCCCTCCGCGCGCTGGGAGTACGGCTCCTGTCGCGCGACAAGCTCGCCTACGAGCGCCGGTGGCGATCGGTCGATCTGTTGGATCCCATGACCATCGTCTACACCTCCGGCACGACGGGCAGGCAGAAGGGCGCCGTCCACACGCATTTCAGCATCAACGCGGCCTGCTGCCGCGACATGCGGCTGGTGCCCGAGTACCGTGCGGACGACGTCATGCTCTCGTTTCTGCCGCTGGCGCACACCTACGAGCGCGAGTGCGGGCACGGCACGGCGATGCACGCGGCGGTCACCATCGCCTACTCCTCGCCCATGACGCTCGTGGCGGACCTCCAGGTATTCAGGCCGACTGTCTTCATGTCGGTCCCCCGCATCTACGAACGCATCTACATGGCCATGCGGGACATGGCCTCGCAATCGCCGGTAAAGAAGAAGATATTCGATTTCGCCATCCGCACCGGCCTGGAGCTCACCGAGGCGCGCGCCGACGCCAACGGTTTTATCGACATGTCCGAGGGGATCGACTTCACGGCCGGTATCCGCCGCGGCCTGGTCTTCAAATACCGCCTTGTCGACAAACTCGTTTTCAGCAAGGTGCGCGAGAAGCTCGGCGGGCGCTTCCGCTTCGCCTTCTCCGCCGCGGGGAGCCTTCCGGCCGACCTCTGCAAGGTTTTCATGGCGATGGGCGTCCGCATCTACGAGGGCTACGGCGCCACCGAAACCTGCAACACGGTGAACCTCAACCGTCCGAACCAGGTACTGCCCGGCTACGTCGGCCCGGTATGCAACGGCGTGGAGGGCCGCGTAGCCCCCGACGGGGAATGGCAGGTGCGCGGCGACAACATCATCACCCACTACTGGAACAACCCCGAGGCGACGAAGGAGGCCTTCACCGAAGACGGCTTTTACAAGACGGGCGATATCGTGGTGATGGGGCCCGACGGGTACATCAAGATCGTTGACCGCAAGAAGGGCATCATGGTGCTCGACACGGGCAAGAACATCCCCTCGGCGAAGATCGAAAGCCTCTTTTCGGTCAGCCGCTGGGTGGACATCGTCGTACCAATCGCCGACGAGAAGCCCTTCGTCTCGGCGCTTGTGGTGCCGAAATTCGACGCCTTCATCCAGCTTTTCGACGCGGAGGGGGTTTCATACGACAAAACCGCCCTCCATTTCTTCGGCGAGGGCGCCGCGCGGATGTGCGTTACCGTGGGCGAAGACTTCATAGCGAACGAGAAGCTCAAGAAACTGGTCGACGAGGACATCCAGGCCGCAAACAAAGAGCTTGAGGAATTCGAACGCGTTAAGAAGTATGCGATCGTTCCCCGGCGATTCACCGAGCTTCACGGCGAGATGACGCCCACGCTCAAAGTCAAACGGAACGTCGTATTAAGGAATTTCGAGCGGGAGATACAGGGCCTGTATCAGAAATAAGCCGCGCATGCCCCTCCCCTTGTCCCGGGGAGGGGTATTTTCCGGAATAATACCCGGAAGCTTCCGAACATTCCCGAGGGAACGCACCCTTACCGTTAAAAACGATTCCCTGCCCGACCAAATTCCTGTTGCCATTTAGCTCCCCTTGATATAAGGCCGTACCCGTGACACGCGCAAGCCGAACCCGCATTCAACCGCCAGGGAGGACGTTATGAAGGACAGGGCGTTTCAGGAATACTACCCGGAGCACTTCAGCCATTGCTATGGATGCGGTGTCCTCAACGAGCACGGTCTGCGCGTTAAAAGTTACTGGGACGGCGAGGAAAGCGTCTGTTCCTTCCAGCCGCGGCAATACCACACCTCGTTCCCCGGCTTCGTCTACGGCGGTCTGATCGCCTCCGTGATCGACTGCCACAGCACGGCCAGCGCGGCGGCCGCGGCCTATCGCGCGGAGGGCCGCGCCATGGACACCGACCCGCCCCTGCGCTACGTGACCGCCTCGCTGAAAGTCGACTATCTGCTGCCCACTCCACTGGGAAGCCCGCTCGAACTGCGCTCCTCGATCAGGGAGATCAAGGGCCGCAAGGTGGTGGTCGATACGCGGCTAACGGTGGACGGGAAGGAGTGCGTCCGCGGCGAGCTGGTGGCCGTCCGCATCCCCGACACCATGGCAAAAGGCTGAACGGAATGCTCCCCTACTCCGAGTACCAGAAAATCGCGCGTGAATACCACGAACAATTCCGCGCCTACAACCGGAGGAAAAAGGCCTTCTTTAAATGGTACTTTAAATTATTCCATCGGCTCGAGGTACGCGGCATCGAGAACGTCCCCGAAGGGGCCGCCGTAATCGCTCCCAACCATGCCGGGGGATACGACCTTGACCTTCTGGCCCTGGGATATTTCGGACACCCCGCGCGGAAAATCACGCCGATGATCATCGACGACTGGCATTTCATCAGCAGCGCATGGGGCCGCTATTACGTGGGCTGCGGCATCCCCGTGTGGACGGGCACGGGCCTTAATTACGATTATCTCGACCCCCTGCTCGTGCCGGGCGGTTCCGCGTTCCCGGGCCTTGTCGCACTGTTTCCCGAGGGAAACATCCCCCATTTTCTCGATCGGAATATTCTGGGAGTGTTCCATCCCGGAGTCGTCCGCATGGCCCTTCGCTACCGCATACCCGTCGTTCCCGCGGCGATGGTAGGATTCGACACGGCCTGCCCCGTGCTGAAGGTCATCCATCGCGAAAAGCGCCCTGACGATATCGTCTGCCTTCCGTTCACTCTTCCCTTCACGCTTATCGTGGAATACGGCCCTCCCGTGTATCTCGACGAATACTACGGCATGAAGCTCTCAAAACGCGAAGAATACTGGATCGCGAACGAAGTCCTGCGCCCGCGCCTACGAGATCTGCTGGCGAAACACCGGCGCACAAGTCTTGCCCCCGTTACAGTCGACATGACACAACCCGCCTGACTGCCTGCGCGCTCATGATGCCGCGCTCGCCTTTCAGCAGGGACATCACATACATTCTCGTGTTGCCAAAAACAGGGGCATGCGCTATACTCGTATCATGAAACTCCTTGCCGCCTGCCTTCTGCTATGTACCGCACTGGCCGTCGCCGCGCCTCCCGCCGCCTCCCGTACGAACAGCCTCACACCGTGCGAGCGCGCCCGTATACACGCCCTGCTCGACGCACTCGAACGCTCGGGGCTCGTCTTCATCCGCAACGGATCGGAACACACGGCGCCCGCCGCGCGGGCCCATCTTGAAATGAAGCTTGACCGCGCTGGAGGCCGGATTACAACGGCCGAACAGTTCATCGACCGGCTCGCCAGCCGCTCGTCCGCCACGGGAAGGCCCTACACGGTCCGCCTCGACAACGGAACGGAGGTCCAGGCGGGAATGTGGCTGCGCGCGCGCCTTGCGGAGATCGACGCGAGAGAGAAAAACCCGGGAAAGGGTATGCCATGATCAAAAAACAGACGCTTGATTTCCTAAAAAAACTAACGGCCGACAACTCCCGCGCCTGGTTCAACGCCAACCGCCCGCTCTACGACGCGGCGCGCGCAAACATGCTCGAATTCGTCACCCTCCTCCTCGGTGAGATCTCCAAGTTCGACCACACCGTTACGGGGGTCGAGCCCGAAGACTGCCTTTTCCGCATATTCCGCGACGCGCGCTTCTCGCGGGAAAAGACCCCGTACAAGACCAATT
>JAGODA010000320.1 GCA_017998475.1 Spirochaetota bacterium
CGGCGCCGACCAGTATCTCTGTCCTGCGCACATCGCCGTATTTCGCTTTCACCGCTGTAAGTTCGTCCTTCACGATGCCGAGAATCCGCTTGTCGCTTTTCAGGATTGCCTTGAGTTCCTCAATGACATTGAGCAGCTCCTTGAGCTCCTCGACGATTTTTTTAACCTCCAGGCTGGTGAGCCGTTGCAGGCGCATCTCGAGAATCGCCTTCGATTGTATCGGCGAAAGCTTGAAACGCTTTCTCAGCCTCTCATCGGCCTCGTCGACGGTCTTGGACGAGCGGATGATGCTGATGACCTCGTCGATATTATCGAGCGCGATCTTGAGCCCCTGCAGAATATGTGCCCTTTCCTCGGCGCGCTTCAGCTCGAACTGTGTCCTGCGCGTCACCACGACCTTGCGATGAAGGATATAATTGGAAAGCAGGCCTTTGAGGTCGAGCACCTTCGGCTCGTTGTTTACCAGCGCCAGCTGTATGATACCGATCGACGTCTGCAGCGGAGTATGCTTGTACAGCTGGTTGAGGATGATGTTGCTGTTCGCGTCCTTCTTCAGGCCTATCACGATGCGAAGACCGGACCGGTCCGACTCGTCGCGAAGCTCGGAAATGCCCTCCAGTTCCTTGTTGTTCACCATTTCGGCTATGCGGGTTATGAGAGCGGCCTTGTTGACCTGGTATGGGATTTCGCTGACGATGATGGTCTCGCGCCCCTTTTTATCTTCCTCAATTTCCACACGACCGCGTACCACCACGCTTCCGCGGCCCGTCGAGTAGGCCTTCGCGATGCCGTCGGCGCCCATGATGATGCCGCCGGTGGGAAGGTCAGGCCCCTTGATTATCTTCATGAGCTGGCGTATCGTTATATCCGGGTTGTCGATAAGCGCGACGGTACCGTCGACGACCTCGGCCAGATTGTGCGGGGGGATGTTCGTCGCCATGCCGACGGCAATCCCGGACGATCCGTTTACCAGCAGATTGGGATACGCGGCGGGGAGCACTGTCGGCTCCTTACGTGACTCGTCGAAATTCGCGACGAAGTCGACCGTCTCCTTGTCAATATCCCTGAGGAGCTCCTCGGCAAGGGTGGCAAGGCGCGCCTCCGTGTACCGGTAGGCGGCCGGAGGATCGCCATCGACGGATCCGTAGTTCCCCTGACCGTCGATCAGCGGAATGCGCATTGAAAAATCCTGCGCCATTCGGACCATGGTATCGTATACCGCGGCGTCGCCGTGAGGGTGGAAGTTACCGATGACCTCACCGACGATCTTCGCCGATTTGACATAGGGCCGGTCGCTCCTCCAGGCGCGCTCGTTCATGGCGTGGAGAATACGCCGGTGCACCGGCTTCAGCCCGTCGCGTACATCGGGAAGCGCCCTGCCCACGATGACGCTCATGGCATAGGCCAGATACGCGTCCTTCATCTGGTCTTCGATTTCGATATTGATGATCTTCTGGAACAGGTCCCTGCCCTCTTTTGAGTCCTTCTTCGTCACGTCAGGTTCTCCTCTCTCAATCGGTCTGCACTGCCGGGTCGGCCGTTACAGGTCGAGGTTTTTCACGTTACGCGCGTTGTCTTCAATGAATTTGCGCCTGGGCTCCACGGCGTCGCCCATTAGCACGGTAAACACGTCCTCGGCCTCAACCTCGTCCTCCATGTTCACCTGGAGTATGGTGCGGCGATCCGGGTCCATCGTGGTCTCCCAGAGCTGTTCCGGGTTCATTTCACCGAGGCCTTTGTAGCGCTGTATGTTCGCCTTTGATTTATCGAGCCCCTTGAGGATCTTGTCTCGCTCCTCGTCCGAGTACGCGTAATGGGTATCCTTGCCCGACTTGACGCTGTACAGCGGCGGCTGGGCGATGTACAGATAGCCGCTGCGAATTACCTCCGGCATGTAACGGAAAAAAAAGGTCAGCAGCAGCGTGCGTATGTGCGAACCGTCAACGTCCGCGTCGGTCATGATTATGATCTTGTGATACCGCGTCCTGGTGATTTCGAATTCGTCCCCGATACCGGTCCCGATCGCCGTTATGATGGTCTTGATCTCCTCGTTCGACAACACCTTGTCCAGACGGGACTTCTCGACGTTAAGTATCTTTCCCTTGAGCGGCAGGATCGCCTGGAAACGCCTGTCGCGTCCCTGCTTCGCCGATCCGCCGGCCGAGTCCCCCTCAACAAGGTACAGCTCGCACTGCGCCGGGTCCCGCTCCGAACAGTCGGCGAGCTTGCCTGGAAGGGTGTCGTTTTCCAGCGCGTTCTTGCGCCTGGTAAGCTCCTTCGCCTTTTTTGCGGCAAGCCGTGCCTGAGCGCTCAGAATGCACTTCTCGAGGATTTTTCTGACTACCTGGGGATTTTCTTCGAAGAACTGTCCCAGGTTCTCGTTCGTCGCCGACTCGACGATTCCCTTCACCTCGCCGTTGCCGAGTTTCATTTTCGTCTGGCCTTCGAACTGCGGGTTGGGTAGCTTCACGCTGACGATCGCGACCAGCCCCTCGCGAACGTCGTCGCCGGAGAGCTGCGCCATCTTTTTGTCGAGGCCCTCTTTTTTCAGGAACTCGTTAAGCACCCTGGTGAGGGCCGACTTGAAACCGATGAGATGCGTACCGCCTTCCTTGGTGTTGATGTTGTTCGCGTACGTATACACCAGCTCGTTGTAGGAGTCGATGTAGTCCATCGCCACCTCGATATCAACCTTGTCGCGGACGGAATGGAAATAAATGGTCTTTTTGGTTATCGAAACCTTATTCTCGTTGAGGTGCTGTACAAACGAAACGATGCCGCCCTTGAACTGAAAAACGCTCTCCTTGCCCTTGCCCCTGTCGTCTCGAAGAATAATCTTTATCCCGCCGTTGAGAAATGCGAGCTCCCTCAGTCGCCTGGCGAGCGTATCGAAATTGTATTCCGTGGTTTCGAATATCTTCGAGTCGGGCTTGAACACAACCCGGGTCCCGGTCTTTTTCGTTTCCCCAGTCTGTTTCACCTTTTCCTTCGGCACACCCCTCGCATAGCTCTGGACATAGGTCCTGCCGTCGCGGTACACCTCAACCTTCATCTCCGACGAAAGAGCGTTTACAACGGAAACGCCGACTCCATGAAGACCACCCGATACCTTGTACGACTGGTTGTCGAACTTGCCGCCGGCATGGAGCTTGGTAAGAACGATCTCGAGCGCCGATGTCTTGTACACGGGGTGAATATCCACCGGTATGCCGCGGCCGTTATCTATCACCTCGATCGAATTGTCCGAGCGTATGGTCACCACGATCGTGTCGCAGGCACCGGCCAGGGCCTCGTCGATCGAGTTATCGACGACCTCATAGACCAGGTGATGAAGGCCGTTGTGATCGGTGGAACCTATATACATGGCGGGCCGTTTGCGTACCGCTTCGAGCCCCTCCAGAACCTGTATCTTATCCGCACTGTATTCACTGCTCATTTCGCTTTCTCCAGAAAAAATCTTCGTCATCGAGCCCGCGCTTGATAACGGTGAACGGGCTTACTATACCGAAAAGCCTTTCATTTTTTACGCTTATCACGACAGTCCTGTCATCTTCCCCGGCTCCCATAAGATGGGTCGAGTTGTCCTGGGATTTTCGGAGTGTCTCCGTATTGAATATTCCGACGATCTTCCTGTCGGAAACGAGCACCCTGCCGCCGATATGTATAAACATTATCCCTTACCCCGGCCGTTCCTGCCTTGCGAAGGCCTTACGGCGAAGACGTCGCGGCGCACAATAACCCTGATATCACGCAGTCCGGCGACGGAACACTCACGCGAAACCCTCTCGAGTATGGCGTCTCGCATCATGGATATCTCGCCTGCGTATACGCTGTGGTCGGCCGCGATATACAGAATCCCGGCATGAATTCTGTCGGGATAGCTGTGAGTTGCTATAAGC
>JAGODA010000321.1 GCA_017998475.1 Spirochaetota bacterium
GAGGGCGGGAGACCGCCCGAAATGGGAGGATCTGCGTCATGAGAAATGTATCGCGCGCGGCGGTCGCATATGGAGGGAAGGCGCCGGGGCGAGCGCTGGTAATTAACGCGTCGTCGATTACAATCGTCGAATTGCAGGCCGGACTTTTACAGGCCGGAATAGTACTCGTGGGAGTGGCGTATTCTTTCGATGAGGCGCTTCGTATGATCGATGATTTCGCGCCCGATATACTGTTCATCGACATTCTGCTTGCGGGAAGGGCCGGGTCGGGGATTTCCTTTCTTTCCGAGGTGACGGCTTCCGGATTCCCGATCGTGTATGTCGCCGGGGCGATGGGCAAGGATGCCATATCCAGACTTACCGCCATAGGACCCTGCGGATTCATATCGTGGCCCTACGACGCGAGGGAGATCGTCGGTGCCGCGCAGCTCGCCGTCGAAAAGGCCAGGTACGAGCGTCGTGGCGGAACTGCCAGCACCGATGAGCACAGGAATACAATGGAAAGCGACCCGGACCCTTTCACATCGGCATCGGTACGGGAGGAACCGAACTGACCGGAGCCGGCATTTTCTAACACCCCTCATACTGGCAGATAAAAATATATTGACACAATGTCACCTTCGGGCTGTTACACGACTGGAGGCGTGTTACGGTTGCGCCGGCTACCGGACGCCGATCCGTCCGTAAAACGGGAGAGCGTTAGAAGCCCCGGTACGATTCGTTTTCGATGGACAAAACATTGTCGGTCTGTAATAAAGGAGTACACTGTACTGAGGAGGGTCTCATGACACCGCTCGCGCTTACCGCCATTACAAACTTCCTGTGGGCCGGCCAGGCGTTTTTCCTCGCCGGAATTCTCTTCGGTGGAATGGACGAGTTCGCCGGGCCGTACGGCGTGTGGGCGGTTGCCCTGGCCCTCATGGGCCTGGGAGCGCTCCTCGGAGGCATCGATCACGGGTTCTTCGAGCCGATGGGCAGGGAAACGAGAGGCCGGGTGGTGATGCAGAAGCTTTCATGGATTGTGGCGGGCGCCATGACATTTTCCATCATACTTGTCTGCGCTCTTCGCTTTTTCGAGGGTACGCTCCGCGATGTAATCATCGCGATCGGGGCGGTTCAGCTATGCGTGTTCCTTGTATTCATCTTCCTTACGGACAAATTCCTCGTCGTCGTTATAAACTACGCACCGGTGATGCTTCTTTTCCTCGGGCTCAATATATACGGGCTTTCATCGGGAACGGGCAGCGTCAATCTCGTCGCCGGTCTGATAATAGCCTTCATCGCCTCCGCGGTCCAGGTGGCTAAAGTCAACATCTTTCACCCGTTGAACTGGAACGGGCTGTACCACCTGATAATGATGATCGCGACACTGTTCCTTTACATGGGAGGACTCGATCTCCGATGATTCGTATCGGGCGGGATACGATATGATCGATACGTCTAACTTATAACGACAGGAAGGGCAGATGGCTACACGCGGCGCGTATGGCGTCAAAATTGACGGCAAATATATGCTCAACTACCACCATTTCGATTCATATCCGGGATGGCTGGGAAAGGAGATCTGCGTCCTTATAGTCAGAATAAGCCAGGAGAACGGCTGGGACACCTTCCGGGAAAAATTCCGCTCGGTCATACCGGTTTATCCGGGGGATGTGGCGCCCGACGAGTTTGTCAGAAAGTACTGGAACCCGCACGAGGATCGCTCACCGGGACAGGGTACCGTGGAGTGGTATAACCTGCTGCAGGGCTTCCGCGGCGCGAAACTCCTCTCCGCGATTTACGACAGGGATATTCACCATTTTCCCGTGGCGAACGATTTCCTGCTCGATTCGCTCTGCGAATACGGCTATGTAATCAACCTCGACGACATGACGCTCGAATATTACCGCGGCCTCCAGCGCTCGCCCCAGCCGGACAACCCCCACGGCACGAAGCCCAATACTGACGGCTATTATCCATGCAGGATGGCCGCGGTGTTTCCGCTCGCCGGGGTGACCGCCATGACATACATGGAGATGTCGGACGAAATCGCCTAACTTTCCAGTATTCCCGCGGCCTCTGTGTGCATGGTGCCGGGAAACATGTCGATGAATATCAGCCTGACAAGGCGGTACCCCGCGGAAGCGAAGTCCCGCAGATCGCGCGCGAATGTGGTCGGATTGCACGACACATAGACGATCTTCCGGGGAAGCATTCCGATAATCACGCCGCGGGCCCGCGCCGACAGCCCCGCACGGGGAGGATCGGCGATGACCGTATCTCCGGTGTGGCCTCGCGCGTCGAACGTGCCCGCATCTCCCACGCGGAATGTCACGGATTCGATTCCGTTGAGACGGGCGTTCTCCCGCGCCCGGTGGATGGATCTCCGGTCGCGGTCTATGCCGATGCCCCTGTTGCCGTTCCTGCCGAGGTGGAGCGTGAAAAAACCCGAACCGCAACCAAGGTCGAGAAAGCCCATCCCGGGTTCCAGCCCGGCGAAGTCGCCTACCGCCAGAAGCATTTTCTCCCTTAAAAAACGGTTTGCCTGGAAGAAGCCGGAGAGGTGTCTCCGGTAAACAAGGCCGGCCTCCTTCTCCTCCAGTGTCGTATCGGCCTCGTACGAACGAAATACGCGGCCCGTGGCGTCCTCCGCGATCCTGAACTCTCCCTTTCCAGGAGGAGGGATCGCTCTCAGGCCCTCGTTTATTCCTTCAGATGCGAGCAGACAGCCGGAAGAGGGAAAAGGGACAAGTGAGGACGTTCCTCCGGCGAAAAGGCCCGTATTCCCCTCGTCAAATTTTACTGTGGCGTGGCTGCGATATCCGAAGCGCGGCCCTTCAATCGTCATGACCTGGTCCATCGCATCGCACCGGATTCCGCCTATACGCGCGATGCTCTCGAGGAGAATCGTCCGCTTGATCTCGAGTTCGTGCTCGTAGCGAATCCCCAGGTAATCACAGCCGCCGCAGCGCCCGAAGTTCGGGCATTCCGGAGCGACTCGCATGGACGAGGGCTCGATGAGGTCTACGATTTCGGCGAAGGCGTGGTTTTTCTTCCGGACGGTAATCGCCGCGCGCACCCGGTCCCCCGGGAACGCATAAGGAATGAAGACGGCCATCCCATCGGCGAAGGCCAGACCGTACCCGCGTAGGCCGCCTTGACTATTTCGAGCTCCTCCGATCGCATACAGGGACAACAGCACGGCTGCCGCCGTAAATGCAAGCGGTAAAATGTTTTCCCCTACGGCGGCCGGGCCGTCTCATCCGGCCGAGGGTAGCTCCGCCTTGCGCGTGCGGACCCGTATGGCGGCGTTCCCCTGAACGGGGCATTTATTTTCACATATACCGCAACCGATACAGACGTCCTCGAGCACATAGGGAAGCTTGACGCGCACTGATTCGCCTTTTTTATTCAGCACGGCCTCTTCCCTGAATTTGATTGACTTTGTCATCGTCGGGCACACCTCCTCGCAGACGATGCATTCGCGGCCCTCGGACCAGGGAATGCACAGGTCTCTGAGGAAGTACGCGGTGCCGATGACGGTGGTTTCCTTATCGGGAATGCCGAGTTTCCGGATCGCCCCTGTGGGGCATACCTCGGTGCAGAGAACGCAGTTTTTTTCACACCAGCCGATGCGCGGAACAAGACGGGGCGTATAGATGCCTTCCAGTCCTGATTCGAGGAAGGTTGGATGAAGCGCGTTGGTCGGGCACACCTTCATGCAGGCCCCGCACCGGATGCACGCGTCGAGGAATTGCTCCTCGGGTAACGATCCCGGGGGGCGGATGATAGAGGCGAAATCCTCCCTGCGCGCAGCGTTGAGCTGGAAAGCCGGATGAGGGGCAATGGCTGAAACTGCCCCCCCAAGCAGGGCCCTCCGGGA
>JAGODA010000322.1 GCA_017998475.1 Spirochaetota bacterium
GGGTTCGATGCAGGCATAGACGTTTTTCCGGTGTCGCTGGGAAAGGTCGTCACGGCGCTGCCAGTACTCGCGGAGGGCGTCGATAAACCGGGGATCCGATCCTTTGCGGACGATTTGCCCGGCCTTGACCATTTCGGAGGCCTTGACGGCGGCGCGGTCCCGGTCCGTTTCGCCGGTGGTTTTCGCGCTGGTATACTCGCCGCGCTCCTCATCCCAGGCGCGGGCGTACCATACGCCGTTCCGCTGGTAAAGGGAGAATGGTTTGCGCTTCTTCTTCATGGTGCCGCTCCTGCTACACTTTGCGGCTACACCTCCGTTTTTCTGTGGTTTCGTATTTTAGCGTTTCGTGAAGTGCCTGATCTTTCCAGTACTTACGAAGCACGCCCGCCCCGACTCGAACGGGGGACCCACAGCTTAGAAGGCTGTTGCTCTGTCCAGCTGAGCTACGGGCGCGTATTCGGGGTGATAGGATTTGAACCTACGACACCCTGGTCCCAAACCAGGTGCGCTACCGGACTGCGCCACACCCCGTACGGTACTTTCCTACTATAATCGGCCGGAATTCGTGTCAACAGAATTTTATCGCGTCGCCGGCCCGCGGCGCTCCGGTCAGGAAAAGCGCCCCCACTCCTTTTCGATGAGACCGCGCACGTGGGCAAGGAATTTGTCCCGCGGTACGCGCGTCGCTTCGCTCTCCCCGCGCAGCTTCACCTCGATCTCTCCGTCCTTAAAGTAGCTCTTCCCCACGGTCACGCGGACCGGCATGCCGATAAGGTCGGCGTCGGCGAATTTTACGCCCGGGCTCGCCTTGCGGTCGTCGTAGAGCACCTCGACGCCTGCGCCTGCAAGCGTTTCGTAGATCTCGTCGACGGCGGCGATTTCGTCCTCGGTTTTCGCTATACCCACAAGGTGTACCTGGAAGGGCGCGACCGTCATGGGCCACACTATTCCCTTCTCGTCGTTGTGCTGTTCTATCACCGCGGCCATCGTGCGGTTGATCCCTATGCCATAGCAGCCCATTATGGGATGCACCGCCTTTCCATTCTCGTCGAGCACCGTGAGCTCCATGGACTTCGTGTATTTGTAGCCCAGCTTGAAGATATGCCCCACCTCGATCCCCTTGCGCTCGTCCATGGCCGCGCCGCAGCGAGGGCAGGCGTCTCCCTTAACGGCGGAGGTGATGTCTGCCTGTTCCGTTATCTGGAAGTCCCTGCCGGGGTTCACGCCGGTGTAATGACGGTCCTTCTCGTTGGCCCCGGTGACGGCATTGCGCGCGTCGCGTATGGATACGTCGAAAAGTGTGCGAACGGCCTTTTCGGTCACCGGCCCGGCGAAGCCCACCGGCGCGCCGGTAACCTCCTCCACGACCGAATCGGCAGCCAGCTCGAGCTCGAGAGCACCGAGCGCGTTCTTAAGCTTCACCTCGTTTATCTCCCTGTCGCCCGGAACCACCGCCATCACCGGCTTTCCGTCGGCAACGTAGATGATGCTCTTCAGAAAGCGCCCGGCCCCGCATTTAAAGAATGCCGCAAGCTCGTCGATCGTCCGTACGTTCGGCGTGTCGACCGCGCGGAGCTCTTCGGCGGCGTCCGCGGCCTTCGCCTCAGGCCGCCTGTACTCGGCGCGCTCCTGGTTGGCCTTGTACCCGCACGAGGCGCAGAGCAGAAGCACCTCCTCGCCGACCTCGGAAGCCACCATGAACTCCTCGGAGTTGCTGCCGCCCATGGCCCCCGTGTCGGCCTCCACCGGGATGGTCTCGATGCCGCAGCGGCTGAAGATGTTCCGGTAGGCCCTGCGCATGGCCTGGTACGAGCGCTCCAGGCCCTCCTCGTTCATGTCGAAGGAATAGGCGTCCTTCATGATGAACTCCTTGCTGCGCATCACGCCGTAGCGGGGGCGGATCTCGTCGCGGAACTTGGTGTTGATCTGGTATGCGTTGAGCGGCAGGTCGCGGTACGACGACACGATCGACCGCACGGCCGCCGTAAAGGCCTCCTCGTGGGTGGGGGCCAGCGCGTACTCCTGGCCGTTGCGGTCCTTTATGCGGATCATCTCCTTGCCCATGGCGTCCCAGCGCCCGGACTCCTTCCAGAGGTCGGCGCTGGTCAGCTCGGGCATGAGGAATTCCAGCGCGCCCGAGCGCTCCATCTCGTCACGCACTATGTCGATGATCTTTCTGAGCGCGCGATAGCCGAGCGGAAGGTACAGGTACATGCCCGCGGACTCCTTTCGTATGAGGCCCGCGCGCATCATCAGCCGGTGGCTGGTCACCACCGCGTCGGAGGGGTCTTCCCTGAGGGTCGGTACGAGGTATCGTGTGAATCTCATGATCGTGGTTCGCGCTCCTGTTGGTTTTCTGCGGTACGACTGGTTCCGGGAAATGGTCCGCCGCCGCGATAAGGCGTTTCTCGCTGCATCCTGTCATTGCGAGCCCCTGTCTCATCGGGGCGTGGCAATCTCATACGGCAACAGGTTTTTTGCGTGAAACCTGTTGCCTGGTGAGATCGCCACGTCGCTGCGCTCCTCGCGATGACACGTTTATTACAGCATGCTGTCATAACAAGCCCCCGACCGTATCGTGGCGCGGCGTTCTCGTTGTTTTTCGAGTTCCGAAAAAACCTGCCTTTCCTTATAGTCGAGATCGGCGCCTTTCACGCGACGGCGTATTCCCCGCGATTTTTGTCGCTCCCTTCCACGCTCTGCTTACACAACGGCCCTTCGCTTGACAAGAATAAATTATGCCTGCGCGGGATAACCGATTATTAACAATTTCTTCATATATTCGTAATAAATACTTTAAAAGCGAACGCTTTATAGAGTACAGTAAATCGACCCCGCACCGATGAGCGGCAATCGCCGCGGCGCGGGTAAACCAGGGACACGGTCCGCATGGAAGAGAAAATCACCGTCAACAGTCTGAGCTTTTATTACGGCAACAATCCCGTCGTAAGCGAAATCAGCCTTCCCGTGTATAAAAACACGGTGCTGGCCCTCATAGGGCCGTCGGGCTGCGGCAAGTCCACCTTTATACGCTGCATCAACAGGATGAACGACATCATCGCCAACACGCGCGTGGAGGGCGAGCTTCTTATCGACGGCGAGTCGATCTACGACCGCGCCTACGACGTCACCCGGTTGAGGAGGCGTGTCGGCATGGTCTTCCAGAAGTCCAACCCCTTCCCGAAGTCCATATTCGAGAACATCGCCTACGGACTGCGCATCAACGGCATGAAGAACCGCTACGACATAGAAAGCCGGGTCGAGAGCTCCCTCAAGAACACCGCCCTGTGGGACGAGGTGAAGGACCGCCTGAACGAATCGGCCCTCGCCCTTTCTGGTGGACAGCAGCAGCGCCTGTGCATCGCGCGCACAATCGCCATCGAGCCGGAGGTCATCCTGATGGACGAACCGGCCTCGGCGCTGGACCCCATCTCCACCCAGAAAATAGAGGAGCTCATTCAGGACCTCAAAAAACGCTATACAATCGTCATCGTCACCCATAACATGCAGCAGGCGGCCCGGGTGAGCGATTACACCGCGTTTTTTTACATGGGCAGGATGATAGAGCTGAACCGCACCGATATCATTTTCACCAAGCCCGACAACGAGATGACTGAAAATTACATCACCGGAAAATTCGGCTGATCGAGGAGGACGCGATGCCCACCCACCTGGAACAGGAGCTCGAGAACATCAAGAGCAAGGTCTTCGAAATGGCCGATATCGCCATAGAGGCCATCGCCCGCTCCATCGATTCCCTCAAGAAAAGCGACGTACGCCTGGCCGAGGAGGTCCTCCAGCGGGACGCGGAGCTCGACCAGCTCGAGATAGCCGTGGACGAGGAATGC
>JAGODA010000323.1 GCA_017998475.1 Spirochaetota bacterium
AGGGGGAATACTCGCGCTCCTATGACGGCAATTATCTGAAATTCAACATCCTGAGGCCGCTCGGAAGGGCCCACATGATGATAAGCTTGAAAGCCTATGTGCTCTATAACCTGGACGATCCGAACGAGAACATCCGGGAGTATATGGGTTGCTGGTCCGCCGAGCTGTTTCTCGGTTGCCGGGTTCCCGGGTTTATTGTGGACAGGGCCGGGCTGTATTGCAAGGCGTTTCCCGGCGGTGTATATGGGACCGACTTCACCAGGGGAGCCCGGGAGGTCGGTACGGCGCTGGGGGTGAACGTGCTGGGAATACGCCCATATCTTTTCACCCAGTACCGGCACGGGTATGCCGATTCATTGCTGCATTATGACAGGAAGGACTCGGTTCTGCGGGCGGGATTCGCGTTGTACCGGTGACCGGGCCGATTCAGTTTCGCCGTTACGGTGAAGCTATTCGAACTATGAGTGAGTTGTTAGATGAACGAAACGAAAGACTGCCGGCTGTGCCGAGTTTTACAATAACTCCGATTCGTTGACCATTCGGGAGGAGCGATGTGGAAATATCTTCTTTTATGGGTCGAGCTGCTCATCCTGCTGCTGCTGGCGTTACGGTGATGAATCCGGCTAAATGATCGTGTGCGTTTTCCCGCGCGTTTGCTGATCGGGGAGACGGCATGATGATGGAACTTCCCGTTCCCATCAGGAATAGAGCCTGGATCGAAGGCACTGTCGTGAACTGATTACCGACGGGGCCGATACAACGATATGAGCGAAAGAATCATAATCTCATTCAGGGTCGGGACATCGCCGGAGAACCTGCCGTCGGCCGTACAACGAGTCATTGATCTGCTTGACTCCTTGTCCTGCCGCCCCGCCATCGAAGCGCCGTTGCTGCGACTCGTCGTCGACGAAGCGCTGACAAACGCGATGGAGCACGGTAACCGATGGGAAAGAAGTAAATATGTGTACATCGACATTGATTCCGGGGACTCGGCCGTTTCCGTCTCCATTGAGGATGAGGGCGAAGGCTTTGATTCTCGCTCCGCGTGCATCCGGACCTGCGGCTTTCCGACAGCCCCTCGCGGGAGAGGAATGCACTTGATAAGCGCTCTGTGTGACGCGAAATGGGCTCGTCGAGGGAATCGGGTATGTCTGCGCTTCCCCGTCGGGTGACCATCCCCGGTAAGCTTCCTTATACAATCATGAGCCGGGCATCGGAGGCCGTCTTTCTTTCCGTGATCATCAAAAAAACTTGACGAAAAGAAGCCGGTTCGCTATATTGTTAACTAAATAGTTAGTTTATATAACCGTTTGGTCAGGTGCTGCATGGAATTGTCAGCGGAAAGGCTTCGTTTCATCGGCATGGTGAGGGCGCTTCCCTTTCTTTTCGCGCTGCATAACGCGGAGGAGTCGCTCTCCATGGTGGAGTTTTCAGCCCGGCACATGGCCGGATTCCATTCGGTCACACAGGTGCAGTTTCTGTCGGCGCTCGTACTCATTACGGGCGCGGCCTTCAGCCTGTGCTTTATGGCGACTGGTAGATTCGGACGGGGCATCTGGGCGTATATTCCGCTCTGGATCCAGTCAATCCTGTTTTTCAATGCCTTCAGCCATATAGCGATAACGATTCATTCGGGTGAGGCCGCGCCGGGTGTTTATACCGCGGTGCTCGTCAACATCCCCTTTACGCTCGTGCTATTTCGCGGCGCATTGCGCGAGGGGTTTGCAACCGTAAAGGGGGCCTCCTGGTCGGCGGCCGCGGGTCTGGTGCTCTACGTGCCGGTGGTGCTTCTTTCGCTCGGCTTCGGCTCCCTCGTCGAGCGGCTGTCGGAATTCTGAACGGGAACGAGGAGAGAATGATGGAAAAAGCGACCAGACAGACGAGCGATGAAAAGGTGCTCGCGGCGGCACTGAAAGAGTTCGCCGAACACGGTTTCGACGGCGCGCGGGTCGACCGCATCGCGAAAAACGCGAGGGTCAACAAGGCCATGATCTATTATCATTTTAAAAGCAAGGAGGCGCTCTACGAGCGCATTCTTTCCGATCTGGCGGGCATGATATACGAGCGCGTTGTCGGGGTCATCGTGGAGGAGAGCGATCCGCGCGAACAGCTGTACACGATAATTCACCGCTATATCGAGACTCTTACCATCGTGGACCGCAACATGTTGCGCACCATGCTCCGGGAGATCGCCAGCGGTGGAAAATTTTTTAAGAAGCTCGCCATCCCGAAGCTTATCCTTCCCGTCATCGCGAAGATCGAGCCGATATTCCGAGCCGCGCAGGAGCGGGGTGATCTCAAGCGCGAACTGGATCCGCTGTACACATTCCTGCAGATCATCGGCGGGATCGTTTTCTTCAACATCATCCAGATCCCCATGCGGGGCACGATTCTGGAGGAGCGTGCGTTCCAGGGGGATTACGCGGCGCGGTTCGAGGAAAACCTCATGGGCATTCTAAAAAACGGCATTGAGTCCGGGGAGAAGAGACGATGAGAAAAAAGGAAATCGGAATTCCGGTGGCGATCGCGCTGATCGTTTCCGGATTGGCGCTCAATATGTCGGCGCTCGCTTTCGCGGAGGAGGAGGTCGCTCGAAAAATCACCGTCGAGGAGGCGGTACGTGTGGCCCTTGCGAATAACCGGGAATACCTGATCGCTCTCTCAAGGCTCACGCAGGCGAAGGAACGCGTGAACGGTGAATGGGGAAGGCTTTTCCCGGTGCTGGAATCGGAGGCCTCGGCGACGCGCCAGTACGCCGAGAACGGGATGATGAGCCTTTCCGACGGTCAGTACGACATCCGCCTGGCCCAGGTCCGCCTGGGCGTTAATCCCGGGGTATTTTACAACACGCTCGCCGCCTCGCGCGCGGCCTATGCCGCGGCGAAGGAGGAAGCGCGCCGCGTAAGGGCCGGGACGGAATCGGCGGTCATCAGGAGCTATTTCGGCGCGCTCGCCGCCGGCGAGATGGTCGCGCTTCGAAAGGAATCGCTGGAGCTCTTGAGAGCGAACCTCAGGGACGTCGAGAACCTCTTCCGCACCGGGAGCGTCCCGCGCTTCGAGCTGTTGCAGGCCCAGGTCCAGCTGAAGAGCCAGGAACCGCTGCTTCTGGAGGCCGAGAACAACCATGCCGTCATGCTCGACACCTTCAATTTCCACCTGGGCGGCGGAACGGTCAACTATGCGCCCGACGACTCCGTGCTCGGTATCGAATCCTTCCGCATGCCGGCCGGGGATCACGACACGAAGAAGGAGACCCTGGTGGCCGTGGCTCTGCGAAACCGCCCCGAGATTCTCCAGGTAGAGCTGGTGGAGAAGGCCGAGTCGCACGCAAGGAGGGCGCACAGCGCGATGTACCTGTGGCCCACCTTCTCGGTGAGCGGATCCTACGGGCGCACCATGTACCTGCCTAACGAAGTGGACCTGGGGCTGCCCCCGGGTCCGATGACGCCGGACCTATCGAGCATTTCCGGGAACGATTCCTGGCAGACCACCTGGCAGGTTCGCGCGGCGGCGACCTACCGCTGGGGTGCGCTCTTTCCGACGGACTCCACCCGCGCGGCCGAGCGCGAGGCGCAGGAGCGGGAGAGGGAGGCCGGGATACGGCTTGAACAGCTGAAAAGGAGCATAGAGATTTCGGTCAACGCCGAGTATTCGCGCCTGGTGACGGCCTGTCTTACCATCAGGTCGCAGAAGGACAACGTCGCCACCGCGGAGGAGGGGCTGCGCATAGCGCGCGAGAGTTACCGCGCGGGTGTCATCAAGAACGCGGAACTCCTCTCTGCCGAGCTCGCGCGCACCAACGCGCGCACGGGCTACATCAG
>JAGODA010000324.1 GCA_017998475.1 Spirochaetota bacterium
GACTTGCCCGACCGCGGCCCCGCCCGACCTACCGATGACCGCGGCACGCGCAGAACGGTACCGATAAATTGTATTGACAATTTTTCTTCACCTGAATCATAGGTTTGCCGGATACCGTAATCGATCGTAAACAGGCGGGCTGCACCGCGCGGACATGAAGGACAACAAGACATATAACGAAAAAATCCGCAAAATCCTCACCAGCGAGGAACTGCGCGAATACGACAGGGACTCATACAGCCTTATCGATTTCGGATACGAATACGTCGAAATGGGAGATTTCAAGCGGGCGTTCCAGCTTTTCAGCCTCGGGGCGCGCGTCAACGGCTCGGACCCTGACATTTTAAACGGCCTTGGGATTTCGCTCTGCGAGCTTGGCAGGTTCAAAGCGTCGCGGCTCGTGCTCGAAAAGGCCGCCGAGCTGTACCCGGACGACGCCGTGACCCTTGCTAATCTTGCGGGTGTGTACTGGGAGGAGGGAGAGTTCGATCTGGCGATCCACCGCTATTCGCGCGCCATCGAGTTAGATCCCGTCATATCCGAGACTCACTTCAATCTCATCAACCTTTACTACGAAACGGGCGACCTCTTTATGGCCTATATCGCCTGCCTCAATCTTCTCAAGATCGAACCGGAAAACCCGCAGGCGCTCGAACTGCGCGACGACATCATACTCAACCTGGGATTGATGGTGTGCTGAGAGGAGGCGGGATCGACAATACCCGCCTCCTCGCGGTCGGACCTCACTTGACCGCTTTTTTAAGCTTTTCGGCGAAACCAGCGAGCGCCCCCATGTTCTTCATCATCGAGAGGGCGGTCTTGAGCTCGTCCTCCATATCGATCTTCCAGGAACCGTCTTCCTTCTTCATCTTATAGGTATACTCGAATCCCTTCATATTCTCGACCGGGTGCTCCGTGTAACGAACCTTGACGCGCGCGGTATCGCCGTCGATTTTTTCCTCCACCACGTCCCACTTCGCGCCCGATACGAATTTCTTGTCCGCGAGGGACTGCTCTCTGCTCGATTTCGGATTGAGCTTGTTCATTTCGTTGATTAGCTCGACCGTGGCCTTCGTGTAATATTTGTTGGCATCGTCGAAATTTTCCGAAGAGTATACTTTCTGCATCGCCTTGAGCACGTCACTCGGCCCGCCGCCCCCGCCGCACGAAAGCGCCACTGCAAGGACCGCGACAACCGCAAAGATAAGAGTCTTCCGCATATCGTCCTCCTTCATCGGATTTTCCGGCCGGACGCGCCGGCCGTTGTTCTCATTCCCAGAATTTTCTGTACGACAGCGTTTCCTTGAGAGTATAAAAATCGCTTCCACGCGGAACGTCGCGAAGACGCGTTTTAAGCGATACCGGATCGATCAGTTCCCCGAAGGGCACCGCCTTGAGGTCGAAGTTGTCCGTAACGGACACCATCACGCCGAACTCGTCCTGCCTGAAGAACTTGAACGCGCCGTATCCGAGCATGCTTCCAAGAACGACATCGAAGCTGATGGGGGCCGCGGACCTGGTTTCATAGCCGATCTGTTTGGGAATGATCTTAACCTCCAGGCCGGTCTTCTCGCAGTAGATGCGCCTGGCCGCGTCCGCGAGTATCTTTCCGATCTGGGCCTCGCGATACAGGATGTTGCCATGCTTGTCGGTTTCGTGCGGCCGCAGCTTGTCCGGAAGCTTATCCGCGAGCCCCTCGGATATGGCGATTATGCCGTAGGGTCTGCGGTTGTTCTCGCGCGCTATGATGGTATCGGCGATCCGCTCGGCGAGTCCCTCCACGTCGAGTACGTCTTCCTCGATGTCCTCCAGCGCTATCATCAGAATCGCTTCGGCCGCTATTCCCGCCGCGTAGGTCACCCAGCCGGCCTTTCGTCCCATCAGCTCGACTAAAAAGAAGCTGTCTGTGGCCTGGGCGTCCGCCTTGAGGTTGAGCATTGCCGTCTGGGCGGTGTTGACCGCCGTCCAGTACCCGAAGGTCCAGGGTATGCCATAATAGTCGTTGTCGATCGTCTTGGGTATGTGGATGACCGGGAAGCCCATTATCGATAGGTAGTTGGCGGTCTTGAGTGTATCATCGCCCCCTATGGATATGAGCGCACCGACATTAAGGTATTCGAAGGCGTCCAGGATATTGCGAAGCTGGGCGTTCTTCGCCGGGTCTTCAATATCCTCCATTGCCCTGATGTTCTTTCCAGGGTTTGCGCGCGAGGTTCTGAGATAGATACCGCGGTCGTTGCGCACCTGCGTTATATTATAACTGAGCTCCTCGTAATGCACCCCCTTGCGGAGCTTGGGATAGTGCGGGTTGAAATCCTGGAGGAATTCATATCCCCGGAAAACGCCTATTACCGGAATGTTGTTATCGAGAAAATTCAGGGTTGTGGCCGATATCACCGTGTTCGCGCTGGGCGCCGGCCCGCCCGAAAAAAGGATGGCCACCTTTCTGTGCCTGGGCTTGAGCTGCATGATGATTCCCCGTTTAAATGTATTTACGAGCCACGCCGGACCCCGGCGTCCGGTGGACGCCGGCAGTATATCCGTCCGGTTTGTCGGATTTCAAGAAATAATCAGGCGGATTTCTTTTCGGCCCGCGGCGTGGCGAGTATCACGAGGGCGTCGACCGCCACCGGCTTGTCGCCGTCTACTATGAGCGGATTGATGTCGATCTCGGCGATCTCTTCGTTCTCGAGGCCGAGCCTGCCGATGCCGACCAGCGCCTTTACAAGCTCGGCGCGGTCCACTGCCGGGCTTCCGCGGAACTCTCCTAGAAGTTTCCGGGTCTGTATCTCGTCGATCATCTCCTCGGCGTCCATCTCGGAGAGCGGCGCGATCCGGAAGCTCACGTCGCGAAGGGCCTCTGTGAAGATTCCGCCCAGGCCGAACATCACGCAGGGGCCGAACTGGGGATCGCGCGTAAGGCCGACGACGAACTCACGCTTGTCGCCTTCTATCCACTCCTGCACCAGGACCCCGTCGAGCTCCACGCCCTTGCCGGTGATTTCGTCATAGGCCTCGGCCACCTCGGCCTCGGTCTTCAGCTTGAGCTTTACCATGCCCATCTCGGTCTTGTGGGTAAGGATGTCCGAGCAGCCCTTGAGCACCACGGGGAACCCGAATTTTTTCGCTATCGCCACGGCCTCCTCGCGCGAGCGCGCCAGGTCGTTACGCGAAACCGGAAAACCCGCCATCGCGATGAGTCGTTTCGAATCGAATTCCGACAGGGCCTTCTGGCCCCGGTCTATCGCCTTTTTCAGTAGTTCCTTCATTGCCGTTCCGTCGCCCTCCTGCTTCTGTATCGGTAGTATTCGTATTGCTTTTCTAGACAGAAGACCGCCTCTTCCGGCGTCTTGTAGATGATGGCCTTGTACCTGCTCCCATCCTTGTAATGTATCATCTCGTCCCCCGGCGAGGAGATGAGCGCGACGGGATATATCGGCTTGTCGTATTTCTCCATCAGCTCGATTATGTTGTCAAGAAAGTTCGCCTGGCGCTCCGCAAATAATTGCTGCAGCTCTCCGAGTTTATCGTATGAATAGTACCCCATTCGGGCCGCCGACTCGTGGATACGCAGCACGAACTTCCCGGCACCGACCATCCCGAGCAGGATGACCGCGTCGTAGGCGTCGCTCGACACCATGCTGTTCATCGATTCCAGAAAGAGCTCCATGCTCGGCTGGCCGACCAGGTCGACGGGGTTCCCCCTGCTCCAGAACGGCGGAAGCATCGCGTCCAGTTTCGCGAACACGTCCGCCGGCAGCGGCGGCAGGGTGAGGCCCCGTTCCTCGCACTCGTCCGCGGTGATGACCCCCCACCC
>JAGODA010000325.1 GCA_017998475.1 Spirochaetota bacterium
GGGGATACATGGCCTTTACGAACCCCGAGCTCATCGCGCCGTGCAGGACGACACCGTCGATCTCGCCGCTCTCCATGGCCAGGCGCGGTATCTCGGTGGTGAGCGCGTTGGTGTCGAGCGAGAAGGTGATGTCGACCGGGTTCCCGCGGGGCGCGTGCGGCGGCATCATCGGGCGGATGGCCTCCTGAAGTTTTTCCGAGAACACCGGTATCTCCATGCCGCCCCCCTCGCACACGTGCGACATGGCGGTTCCGGGGCCCCCGGAGTTGGTGATGACGCCGACGCGGTTTCCCCTCAGGAACGGCTGCGTGGCGAGCGCCCAGCCGTGGCCGTAGAGGTCCTCGACCGAGTCGACGCGGATGATGCCCGCCTGACGGAAGATTCCGTCGTAGATGTGGTCCGGCCCCGCCATGGCGCCGGTGTGGCTCTTCCCCGAGCGCGCGCCGGCCTTCGATCCGCCGACGTACTGCGCGACCACGGGCTTGTGCGGCGTTATGCGACGGGCCACCTCGATGAAGCGCGGAACGTCCCGGATGCCCTCGATGTAGAGCGAGATGGCCCTGGTCTGCTCGTCCTCGCCGAGGTACTCGAGCGCGTCGACGATGTTGATGTCGGCCTCGTTGCCGACGCTGAGCGCCTTGCTGAAGCGTATGCCGCGTTTGCCGAGATATTTGAGCGACTGGGTGATGTACGTGCCGCTCTGCGAGGCGAAGCCGAGGTATCCGGGCCTGTCGCGAAGCTCCACCACGGTGGTGTTGAGCGCGATGGCGGTATTGACGATCCCCATGCAATTGGGGCCGACGAAGCGCATGCCGTATTTTCTCGCGGTTTCCACGAGCTCCCGTTCCATGCTCTTTCCCTTCTCGCCGGTCTCCTTGAAGCCGGCGGTGATGATGATCGCGTACCGGGTGCCGAGCTTTCCGAGCGAATCGATCGTCGGTATGACGTGCTCGGAGGGGATGACGATGAGCGCGAGGCCGGGTGCCTCGGGAAGGTCTTCCACCGAGCGGTAGGCCCTGTGCCCCAGGACCGTTTCGTCCTTCGGGTGGACGGGATAGAATTTCCCGCGGTAGCCGTCCTTGATGATGCTGAGGGCGTGCATGGTGCCCATTTTCAGGAAGTTGTTGCCCGCGCCTATGGTGGCGAGCGAGGAGGGATTCATGAGTTTGTGCAGGGGATTGGTGGTCATCGTAGCGCTCCGATTGTTTTTTCCCGGCGCGGTGGCGCCCAATATCCCCTTATTCATCAATCCGGTATTAATCGCAACCAAAAAACCGAACGATCGTTCTATTTTTTTGATTGACATTTCTCCGAATATGACGGAAGCTGCGCGGAAGGGTGAGTTGATGAGCAGACTGTACATGGTGCGGCACGGCCAGGCCTCGTTCGGAAAGGAGAACTACGACAGGCTCTCGAAACGGGGAGTGGAGCAGGCGGTGATTCTCGCGGAGTATTTTCTTAAACTGGGCCTGCGTTTCGACGCGGTGTATTCCGGCGCGATCGAGCGGCAGAAGCGCACCGCGCTCGAAATCATAGGGCTCTACCGCGCGCGCGGGGCGGATATCCCGGACCTTCGGGTCATGCCCGAATTCAACGAGTACGATTCGAAGGCCATCATCAAGTCCCAGCTGGCGGAGCTCCTCGAGGCGGACTCGTCGCTTGCGCGGGAGCTCGAGAACATTTACACCGATAAACGATCGTTCCAGCGCATCTTCGAAAAGGCGATGGTCCACTGGGTCACCGGCAGGTTCGACAAACCGGGCGTGGAGGACTGGAAAAGCGTCAAGCGGCGGGTGGCGAAAGGGCTTTCGGCCGTGATGGCCGAAAACGGGCGCAACAAAACGGTGCTGGTGGTCGCCTCGGGCGGAACCATATCGGCCTCGGTGCAGTACGCCATCGACACGCCGGACGTCACGACGATGCACATCTGCTGGCAGATCGCCAACACCTCCATTACCAGGTTCGTCTACGACGGCGACCGCATCACGCTCTCGTCGTTGAACGCGATTCCGCACCTGGAGGAGCGGGGCGAGAAAGATTTCATTACGTATCGTTAGACATTCATTCGGCGCGAGCGGCAGGCGCGGCGCCCATCACCATATACGGGGGGAGACCATGGATTTTGAAATAAGCGAAAAGATGCAGGCCATACGCGGAATGATCCGCGAGTTCGTCGACAAAGAGCTCATACCGCTCGAACCCGAGTTCACCTCGAAGGACTTCAGGGAGATGCTCCCGGTCCTCGAGGAGAAGAAGCGCATGGTAAAGAAGATGGAGCTGTGGGCGCCCAACCATCCGAAGGAGTTCGGCGGAATGGGGCTCGACCTCATGGAGCACGCGCTGGTGTCGGAGGAGCTGGGGCGAAGCCCGCTGGGGCATTTCATCTTCGGCTGCCAGGCGCCGGACGCCGGGAACGTTGAAATCCTGCATAAATACGGAACGGAGGAGCAGAAGGAGCGATACCTGCGGCCGCTCGTGGAGGGGAAGATCCGAAGCTGCTTCTCGATGACGGAGGTCGAGATGCCCGGCTCGAACCCGGTCATGATGGACACCACCGCGGTGAAGGACGGAAATGAGTACGTAATCAACGGCCAGAAGTGGTACAGCACGGCGGCCGACGGCGCCGAGTTCGCGATCGTCATGGCGATCACCAATCCCGAGGCCGCGCCCTATATGCGCGCCAGCATGATCATCGTGCCCTGCGACACAAAGGGTTTCAACCTGGTGCGGAACATCCCCGTGATGGGACACTCCGGAAGCGATTACTTCAGCCACGGCGAGATACTGTACCAGAACTGCCGCGTGCCGCTGAAGAACCTTCTGGGCCCGGAGGGGCACGGCTTCGTGATCGCGCAGGAGCGCCTGGGGCCGGGACGCATCCACCACTGTATGCGCTGGATCGGCATCTGCAACCGCTCCTTTGACCTGCTGTGCTCGCGCGCGGCGAAGCGCGTCATCTCGCCAGACGGCAAGACCCTGGCCTCGCGCCAGATCATCCAGCAGTGGGTTGCCGAGTGCGCCGCCGAGATCCAGGCCGCGCGGCTCATGACGCTCCACGCCGCCTGGAAGATCGAGCGCTTCGGCGCGAAGGAGGCGCGCGACGACATAGGGCTCATCAAGTTCGTGGTGGCCAACACCATGCAGCGCGTGATCGACCGCGCGCTCCAGGTGCACGGCGGCCTGGGCATGACCGACGACACCATTCTCGCATTCTTCTTCCGGCACGAGCGCGCGGCACGCATCTACGACGGCGCCGACGAGGTGCACAAGTCCTCGTTCGCGGGAAGGCTGCTCCGCACCTACGAAAAGCGGACGGTGCGCTGAGGCACGGACGCAAAGCGGCATGAGATACGCCGATTTCAAAAAGCGTGTGGGCCTTTCGCGCGAGGCCATCTGCGCCGAGATATTCGCCGAGAACCGGGCCTCGATCAAGATCAAGAAGCAGGCGGTCGCGGTGCGGAACCTGGTAACCATCTTCGACGCGACGCTCGCGCTGGCCAACGCGCGCGGCTTCCACGCCATGAGCCTGCGCGACCTGGGCCGCGAGACGGGCCTCTCGATGGGGGCTCTGTACTCGTATTTCTCCGGGAAGGAGGGCCTGCTCGACATGATCCAGGAGCAGGGCGCGCGCATCGTCGCGCGCGTGCTCTCCGAGCACATCGACGCGGTCGCGCCGCCGGCGGAGAGGCTTCGCCAGGCCGTGCGCGCGCACCTGTATCTCAGCGAATCGCTGCAGCCGTGGTTTTACTTTTCGTACATGGAGGCCCGCTACCTCGACCGCGCGCGCAGGAACAG
>JAGODA010000326.1 GCA_017998475.1 Spirochaetota bacterium
ATCGCGCGTTTCCACCGTGAAGGCCATGGCCTCGATAATCGAGTTCATTGCGCCCCTTAGCCTTGTAAGGGTATTCGCCGTTTCGGCCGCCGACCGCTTCTGTTCGCTGATATCGTTTATAACGAGTACGACGCCGGTCCGTCTTCCGTGATCGTCCTGTATGGGCGCCGCGCTGAACTTCACCGGAATCCCCTTCCCTTTTCGGTCTACAAGCACGGAATCGTAAATCTGTACGATGACCCCATGGTCCAGCACCCTTCTCACCGGATCGTCGATTACCTCGCGCGTCTGCTCGTCCAGAACGGTGATCAAACGGAAAAGTTCCCTACCGATCACCTCTGACGAGTCCCAGCCTGTCAGCTTCTCGGCAATCGGATTCATGAATGTCACGGTCCCGGCATTGTCCGTCGCGAGTACCGCATCGCCGATACTCTTGAGGGTGGTCGAGAGCCAGCGCTCCATTTTCTTGAGGCGGCTCTCCATGCCGTGCTTGTAGAGAGCCATCTCGACAACGGTGTGAATATCCCGCCCTTCGAAAGGTTTAAGGATATAGCCGTAGGGCTCGGAAAGTTTGGCGCGCTGAATGGTTATCTCGTCGGAGTAGGCGGTGAGAAAGATGACAGGGATATCGAACTCCCCCTGTATGAGGCGTGCCGCCTCTATGCCGTCCATCTGGCCTTCGAGCATGATGTCCATAAGGACGACGTCGGGACGGTACTCATTGGCCCGGGCTACCGCTTCCTCTCCGCTGTGTACGATTCCGCATATGCCGTATCCCAGGGATTCCAGCCTGTTTTTGATGTCGAGCGCCACGATACGCTCGTCCTCGACGACAAGGACTTTTCTGTCTGACATGGGGGCGTTCCGCTGTTGTCCAGAATTCCCGCTTCGGACCGATTAAAACGGGATTGCTTTTTTCCGCGCGCGATATATTAATTCAGTATAGTCCGTCCAGACGCCTTTTCAAGCAAATAACTATGCGCGAAACGATCATAATTGGTCACAAGAACCCCGACACCGACTCGGTCTGCGCCGCGTTCTGCTACTCCGCGCTGAAAACCATCGCGGATCCTTCGCGCCCCTATGTTGCCGGCAGATGCGGCAATCTCAACCGCCAAACCCGGTTCGTTTTCGAACGCATCGGGGCTGAACCGCCTCGCCTGTTCGCCGATATTTATCACCGCGTGGGCGATGTGATGACGCGCGGTGTCGTTTCGATGCGTCCCGACGAACCGGTTTTTAAGGCCATGAAGAACATCGAGGAGCTCAAAATACGCATTCTTCCGGTCTCCGAGAACGGCAATTACCTCGGCCTTATCAGCCTTCACGAGATAGCCGATTTCCTGATATCGGAGGATATCGACAAGAAACCCGAGTATCTCTTTCGAGCCGACAATTTCGCGAGCGTACTGAAGGGAAGGCTGTACGCCGATGGATCGCGAAGCGAGTTCACCGCCCGCCTCATGGTCGGAGCCATGCCGTTCGATACATTCAAGCGGTTCAGTGAAGCACACGATCCCGCGGGTACGGTGCTCATAGTGGGAATGCGCTCCGATATCATCGAGTTCGCCGCAACCCTGAAATTCCCGGCAATAGTGGTAACGGGGGTCCGCCCCGGGGAAGACCTCGGGCTCGACACCAGCGGATTTCGCGGGTGGATATACCTCACCGAGATGGAAACGGCCGAAGCATTCAGACGCCTCATGCTGAGCGCGCCGGTCAGCTCCATTATGAACACCGGCGTTCCCTCCCTTGCCCCCGACGAACAGCTCGACGCGGCGCGAGACACATTGATGAACCTCGACCATCGCGGAGTCCCCGTCCTCGAGGAGGGGCGCCTTGTGGGGATCCTCACCAGGTCCGACCTCATCAAGCGAAACGCGCGAAGGCTCATACTCGTCGATCACAACGAACTTGCACAGGCCGTCGACGGCGCGGAAAACGCCGAGATTTGCGAGATAATCGACCATCATCGCCTCGGCACGATTAAGACTCGTACACCCATCTACGTGTACGCAAAGCCGGTCGGAAGCACGTGCACGCTCGTGCATCAGCTTTTCGGAATCAACGGCATAGAAGCCGACACCACGGTTTCATCCCTGCTCCTGGCGGGCATTCTGTCCGATACCGCGATTCTTAAATCGCCGACAACCACCGCGGAGGATGTTCGGGCGGTCGAGGAACTTGCTTCCGTAACGGGACTGGACTACAAAGCATTCGGGGTGGAAATTTTCGGGGCCGCCGAGAGTATCATGTCACGCGATCCCGCCAGCGTCATATCATCGGACTTCAAAATATACCGCGAGTTTGGCGTCTCCACCGGTATCGGTCAGGTCGAGGTGGTTTCCCTCGATACAGTTGAAGATGTTAGCGATGACCTGCTTCAGGCCCTCCTCGAAACCAGGAACCGGAATAACCTGGACTGGGCCATGCTGCTTATTACCGATATAGTCAGCCAGAACAGCGTCCTGCTGTCCAGTGGATTCACTCCCGCTGAACGACGCCTCTCCTACCAGCGGACTGGAAACAACGTGTTTTCCCTTCCAGGAGTGCTCTCCAGAAAAAAACAGCTTCTGCCCGAGATCCTGCGCGTGCTCGAAGAGCTCGCCCGCGCCGGGTCACGGAGTCGCCGCTGAGTTCTCGTACACCGGCAATTCGGCCTTCATGTAATCGTATTACATATACATTATTACCGTCCGACATCCATTATACATAGTATATTTGATTATGTTGCAATAGTACATACTTAATATTCTATACATAATATTATTGACATATAATATGCTCGTATGTATATTTGTTTTATTATCCGGATTCGCGCTTCAACGTCCGGTGGCAAAAATACACATAAGGAGGATTGCATGTCGGTATCTGAAATCGTACAGAAGAAAAGAGCGATAAACGGAAAGACCTTTTCTTCCTGGCGTGATGAATACAAAGCCAAACTCTGCAGCGCCGAGGAAGCGGCTTCTCTCATTAAGTCAAACGACAGGATCGCGATGAGCGGCGGCACCAGTGTGCCCTACGAATTCTCGAGGGCTCTTAGCAAAAGGGCTGGAGAAATTCAAAACGTCGGCATCAGTATGGGATACGCCATGGCGCTGTTCGATTACATGAAGCCGGAAAACCACGAAAGCTTCTACCTCGAAACAGTTTTTGTCGGCCCGATGGAGCGTATCTGCATGGACTGGGGCGTATGCCAGTACGTTCCTATTCACCTGGGCAATACCGCGGATTATTGCAACGCCTCGAACCTCAACATAGCGGTGGCACGGGTTACCCCTCCGGACGAGAACGGATATATGTGCCGATCCAATTTCGCCTCTTTTCTCGACCTTGAGACCATACGCAATGCCGACTATATGATCGTCGAGGTGAACAAGCATATGCCGCGGCTTGTCGCGCCCGAGTTCAAGATTCACGTCTCTGAGGTCGACAGGATCATCGAACATGACGAACCGATCTTTGAAATCCCGAACATCCCCATCTCCGACGCCGAGAAGACCATGGCGGACTACATCGCCGACATGATCCCTGACGGATCATGCGTTCAGCTTGGATTCGGCGGCCTTCCGAACGCCATTGGTTACAATCTCAAAAACAAGAGGAACCTCAGTATATATTCCGAAGTCGCCACTCCGGCGATGCAGGAGCTTATCGAAGCGGGAGTTGTTAACGGCGCGAACCGCAGCTTCATGGAAGGCAGGAAAATCGTCGCCGGTTTCTGCGTTGGAACGCGCGGTTTTTACGACTATGTAGAAAACAACAAGGATTTTGAATTCAAGCTGATC
>JAGODA010000327.1 GCA_017998475.1 Spirochaetota bacterium
ACCATCTCGATCACCTCGCGGCTGTCCGAGACCTCCAGCCGGTAACGGACGTCCGGATTCGCGCGCACGACCGACGCCATTGCCCCTGGAAGCACATACGCGGAGGGGATGGTGCTCGTGGCCACGACGGTCACCCCGACGGCGACAGCGCCGGCCAGGTCCCTTCGGAGGGACTCCAGCGCTTCGAAATGACGCTCGCAGAATTCCCTGAAAACCTCCCCCTGGGGGGTGAGAGAGAACTCCCTGCTGCTGCGCCGAATGAGCTCCACACCGAGCGTCTCCTCGAGCGCCGAGACATGGTTGCTGACCGTCGCCTGCCCCACGCGCAGCACGCGCGAGGCGCGGGTGAAGCTGCGGTGCTCGACCACCACGAGGAACGAGCGGAGCTGCTTGAGGTCGAAATTGATATCTTTCATCACAGGGCGTTTGTATCCCGAAGGGCGCCGCGGAGGCAAATACATTTTTTGTAAAACGGCTTGCCCCAATTCTCCGAAGATGATACTAAGGCGTCTGGCGGCCCGGGGCCGGAACACGCGTATCGACAGGATCCACATCCATGAGCATAAAGACCAAAGTGGCAGTGGCGGGAATCATCACCACCACCGTTCTCCTCTTCACCTACGTATCGTTCCGTTCGGGATCGATAGAAAGCGAGTACATAAAAACGCTCGCCGCACAGACCGATAGAATAGCGGTGGCCTTTACCGGCTTCGAGAAGGAAAAACCCGCGGCCGGGCGGAACCTCAACCGCTTCCTGGCGGAGATGAACCGCGAGAACGCCAACATGGCGCTTCTTGCCGTGGCCGACGGCTCCAACAGGGTGCTCGCCGGCGGCAAGAACGACCGGTATATACGCGATCGCGCGCTTTTCGACGAGATAACCGCCGCCTTCGCCCGCGGCGAGTTCGCTCCGAGGAAAAACGCCGACTATGCCGTCCGGTACTTCGAACAGACCAAATTCTACATTTATGTGAAAGATACATCGGCGGGCAGGCTTCTCATCGCCTTCCCATACAAACTCCGCGGGAAGCTCATGATCAAACTGCTTCTTGAGATCGCGCTCATCGTCATACTTGCGGTGGTATTCACAACGGCGCTCTACCTGTACCTTGCCCGGCGTGAACGCCCCCTGCCGACGAAGGAAAGCCCGTCCGCGGCGCGGACGACGGAACCCCCACCCGAAACCGGCCCGGAATCCGAGGACCGGCCGGAGGCCCGGAACGCCGCGGCAAACGCCCTCGAGGCGGCCTCGAAAAAATACGCGGGATCGAACATCTCGCTCTACATCGTCGACGAGACGATGACGGCGCTCGAAAAGCATCTTGAATTCGCCGACGGCTCCCATCTGCCCATGGACGGAAACGCCGACACAATCGACACCACCGACGAGATCGGCGACGAGCTGGCGCGGGGATCGACGCTGGTGCTGAACCGCGGCAGGAAGCTCATCATTCCGGTCATGCACCGCGGCGACCTCATCGGCGCCGTCGCGGTTTCGCGCGCCGCGGCGTTCGCGGGACCCGAGATCTCCGACCTGAAAAAACTTTCAGCCGAAATCTCGCGCGCGGTCGGGAGCGGCCTGGTTCACTGACTCCCCGCGGGGCCTACCGGTAACGCGTATAGTCTATCCCCAGGCCGTGCACCGTGTAGGTGAGGATACGCTTGGTTGTTCCCAGCAGTTCCGCGGCTTTCGTTATATTTCCGCGCGTCATTTTAAGATGGTCGATGATGATTTCGCGCCGGTAACGGTTGACCATCTCCTCGAGAGTGGCCGGCGCGCCGGCCGGCACGGCCATCTGCAGCGAGGGAGGGAGATGGTAGCTTCGGATTACGTCCTCGTCGCTCATGATCACCGCGCGCTCGACGCAGTTTTCCAGCTCGCGCACATTGCCCGGCCAGTGGTACGCCGTGAGCATGTCGATCGCGTCGCTGCTTATCCTTCCGATATTCTTGCCGTGCTCGCGTGAATAGCGCTCAAGAAAATGGTCGGCGAGCAGCATGACGTCGGCTTTTCGCTCGCGAAGCGGCGGCACGAACAGCGGGAACACGTTCAGGCGGTAGTAGAGATCCTCGCGGAACTCGCCCCGGGACATCTTCTCCTCCAGGTTGCGGTGCGTGGCCGCTATGATGCGCACGTCGAGCGGAATGGTCTTCTCGCCGCCGAGGCGCTCGATGCTCCGCTCCTGGATGACGCGCAGAAGCTTTACCTGAAGGTGTGGCGCGAGGTCGCCTATTTCGTCGAGGAAGATGGTGCCGCCGTTCGCCAGCTCGAAGCGCCCCTTCTTGAGCGACGTGGCCCCGGTGAAGGCCCCCTTCTCGTGACCGAAGAGCTCGCTTTCTATCAGCCCCTCGGGCAGCGCCGCGATATTGACACGCACGTACGGCCCGTCCTTCCTCTGGCTGTTCTCATGGATGGCGCTGGCTACAAGCTCCTTCCCGGTGCCGCTCTCGCCCATCACCAGCACCGTCGAACCCGTTGGCGCCACCATCAGTATCTTGTCGCAGAGCTCGTGCATCGCCGCGGAGTTGCCTATGATGCTGGCCGGCCGTTTCCGTTCGGACAGCCGGATTTCCAGCAGTTTTTTCTCCTGCTCAAGCTGGAGCTCACGCCTGCGCATCTCCCCCCGGCTTCGCACCGCGTGGGCTATCATGATTGCCGCCGTGGTGAGCACCCCGAGATCGCCGGCCAGCGATGCCTCGTCTCCCGCGGGCCGGTCCACGGAGATCGTGCCGACGGTGACGCCGTCGATCTTGATGGGCACGCAGATGAAGGCCGTGTCCTCCGCGTCGTTCCGCGAGCGCGCAAGCGTTCTGTTGAGAAACAGCGGCTCCTTCGCTATCGACGGAACTACGATCGGCTCGCCGGTCGCCACGACCCGGCCGGTTATACCCTCGCCGGACCGGTACACGCCCCGCCTTATCTCCTCGTCGGAATAGCCGGTGGAGGCGTCGATGAAGATGTCGTCTGTCTCGCGGTCGTGAATACCTATCATCCCGCGCCGGATGCCCAGGTGGGATGCGAGAAGCTCGAGGACCGCGTCGAGCAGGTCCTCGATACGCGAGAACGAGGTGAATACCCTGCCCATCTGGTACAGAAAGCGCGTTTCGTCCAGAGGTACGAGCGGTTCGGTGGCGAATTCGGGCATACAACGCTCCATGGTGGCCTCCGTCCGGCGCCGGACGGGGTATTCCGGACGGTCATGGCCCAAATATACGCCGGATGCGCCCGAATGGCCGTATTCTTTTTCATCACCTACGGTCAATTCGGCCTAATTTTACATAGGCGTAAAAATCCCGGGCGGTGCCGCGTTTTTCAGGCTGTTTCGCGCTCCTCGCGCGGTCCCCGACCATAATGGAACAGGCCGCCACATCCCGCCAACCTTCCGCCTCCGTGACGTACCGGGTCGATATCCGCGCGGCCCGTGATTCACCCTATCGAGCGTACAAGCCCCCGCACGCCCCGGCTACGGCATATTCCCCCGGATCGCGCTGTGCCGCGGGGCACGCTCCCGTCACCATTAAATTATTGCGTTCGGAGCCGGCGATTATGGTATAGTAAAGAAGCGATTCTATCGAAAATAGAGACAGTGGGTTATCCATCACCCGCGAGCTATGCCATGAATACCACACTGCCCCTGCTCCGTAAAACGGTATATCTTGAAACGGTCGGCCCGGCCGGAGGGAAGGTCGTCTTCGCCGAGGCCGATCTCAGCGGAGTCGCCGCGGCGATCGTCGTTTCAGCCACGCCGGTAAGGGCCGGCGTCTACAACGCGCTGAC
>JAGODA010000328.1 GCA_017998475.1 Spirochaetota bacterium
ATATCATACAGCGGCACCGGATTGTAAAAGTCGAAGCTGAAACCGAATATCGAAAAGCCGATCGGCCCGCCCCAGCAGCAGCCCACCAGAAAACACGCCACCCTGCCGATCGCGTTCGAGAGCGGAATATAGAGGAAGAAGGCGTCACTGATGTCCCAGAAGCGGAAGCGCATGGCGAAAAGGAGGGCGCTTATGAGGATCGTCGGGAGCACCAGGCTCGCGTGGAAGGTGTGGTAGCTCTGCGAGCTGACGATGTCCGACAACAGCGCGAAGCTCCAGAACTGACTGGGGTGATAAAAGATGTTCGCGGCGCGGGAACTGATGTAGCCGGCCGGTAGAATGAACAGGGCTATGATAAGAAAGAACCGCCGTACCTTCGCCTTCTCGTAGCCCAGCGTGCCGATTGTACGAAACACCAGGAAAAGACCGACGAGGACCGCCAGAACCACAAGGCTGTTGTAGATGGAGTTTGTAATAGTGACAAACATCCCGGGCTCGACATCGTATTTGAGCAGGAAATAGGAGATCATGGGTGCAACCGTCCGTTTATCAAGATTGTCGCCGGCTCAATTGAGGCGCGCGAGTCCCTGGCGCGCGCCCTCGTGTGCGGGGTCGAGCCTGAGCGCGCGCCTGTAGCGCCGGTCGGCGGTAAAACGGTCGCCCTCGGCCTCCGATATCAGCCCGAGCTCGAAGTGGATCTCCCCGTCGAACGGGGTGAGCTCTTCCGCCCGAATGAAACTCCTTCTCGCGTCCGCCAGGCGGTACTGGAATTTCCGCGTCATCCCGAGGGCGTAATGGAGCTCGGCCGCGTCGGGATTCACGCGCAGGCCGGCCGCGAACTGCCTCGCCGCCTCTTCGAGATTGCCTTTCCTGAGATATATCCATCCAAGGTGATAATGCGCCTCGAACGGGGCGCCCGCGTCAACGGCCATTTCAAGATTGGTCATGGCCTCATCGAACCGTCCCGACTTCAGGAAGGCCTCGCCGAGAAGGGTGAGCGCCTCTCCCGAACGCGGACGGATGGCAAGGGCCTCCCGCAGCGCGGCGATCATGCGCGGGTAATCGCCGCCGCGGCGCAGTTCGCGCGACAGCGAGAGATAATCGTCGAAGGATTTAGGCCCCGCGGCCGAAGGCGCCGGCGCGGGCGCCATGAAGATACCGTCGCTGTGCGTCGATATCCCCGGGTAATCCGGCACTATTGCCAGGGCCCTGCGAATCTCTGCGGCGTGCGCCGGATTCCGCTGGCTGTTCATAACCATGGCGGAAAGGACGTGCCCGGTGGCCAGTGACATACGCTCTATGCCGGCGGAAAGAGAACCGTGTCCCGTTGCGGGCTTCAGGAGCGAAACGGCCGGTACACGGTACAGTCGTATAAGCGAAAGCGCGTTTGCAAGGTCGTGCATGGTGGTGCGCGAAACCGCGAATTCGAGATAGGGGTCGTTTTCGGTGTGAAGCCTGCCGCGATCTTCGAGCTCGTCTATGGAGCTCTGGTCGAACTTGAAAATATCGATGAAGGCAGCAGGCGAGGAGTAGCCAATCTCCGCCAGGTCCTTACGCGCGTACCGTTCGAAGCGCGCGAGAAAGCCTGCGGGCTCGATACGAAACGGAGTGTCCGAGCCGGCGATAAGGGCGTGCTGGTTGTCGTGACTCGTGGCGAACCAGAAACTGACGTAGGAAAACTCGGCGCGGAACGTCTTAAGGAGCGAGGTGAAGCTCGCGATGTCCATGTCAACCGGCAACCACGATGTCATGATACCGCCGGGCCGCAGGCGGGCCTTCCCGGCCCGGAAATACTCGCCGGTGTACAGGCCCGAGTTGCCGGCGTAATACGGCCAGATGGAATCGTTCATGATGACGTCGTACCGCTCGGAAGTAAGCCTGAGGTAGTTCGCCCCGTCCATGATCACCGGGCGGAACCGGGGATTTCGGACAACGCCGCCGTTGATGTCGCGGAAGAACCGGTCGGAAGTCTCGATGACCGAGGAGCTGATCTCCACGACGTCGAGTCTGTCGATATCGTACGACGTGACTATCCGGGAAGTCTCCCCGCTGCCGAACCCGATCTGGCATACAAGCCGGGGGGCCGGGTGCAGAAGCATGGGAATGTGCGCCTGCAGCTTCTGGGTGGTGCGCAGTGTGTACGCGGTTCCGGCTACATTGATCGAGCCGGTGGAAATAACGCGATGACCGCCCGCGAAATGGTGCACCGTCGTGATCCCTTCGATCCCCTCGTGAGCGTAATCGATCACCGAGCTCGGGTCGTGCATCGCCTCGCCCTTGTTATAATAGCTGAACAGGTAATCGCCGGGAAGAACGAACAGGGCGGCAAGCACCGCGGACCATGGCGCGAGTTTTCGCGTCAGGAAACCTGCCAGGGGGGCGCGTTTACCGTCAGGCGGTCTTTCAGCCATGACGAGCGCCACCGTGGCGGCACAGCCGCTGATGAGCACCATGATGATAATCGATCCCTGTGTTCCCGCATATGTCACCAGAAGGAAACCGGTAACGACGCACCCGACGATCGAACCGGCGGTGCTCGCCGCGTAGAGCGTACCGAGCGACTCGCCGAAGCGCGAGATCCGACGGCTGAAGACCGCCACCGCCGCGGGGAACGCCATGCCGGTGAGGAACGTGGGAAGCGCCATCACCGCGACCGAGGGCATCAGGGTGGACCCGAGAAGGTTCCCCGTCCAGCCCGTTCCGGTTGAAAGCGTGTCGGCCCTCATGCCCGCCATTGCGCCGAAGGCAAGCAGGGACAAAAAGACGGAGGCCGCGATCCCCCACTGGAGGTATCCCCATAGCCGGAGGTGATTCCGAATCCCGAGGCGGCGGTCAAGGAGCGTGAAAGCCAGGCTTCCCAGCCCGATACCCAGAAGGAAGGTGGTGAGCATGGTCGAAAACGCGTACACGGTCGTTTTGAGCATGAAGACGAGAAGACGGGTCCAGAGTATCTCGCACGAGAGCGATACGAAGCCGGCGGCCGCGGCGAGGAGCAAAAATATCCGCGCATAGTCGCGGGAAATGGAGGATGGCGAATCCGGCGTTTTCGATTCCGTCGAGGTTTCGGAGAACGTCTCATCCGTACCGCGCCGCGCGGCCACAAGTACGGTCAGCGCTATGGCCAGATTTATCGCGGCGGAAATGAATACGGTCTCCCGCACGCCGAACGACTTTATAAGATAGAAGCCGGTTACAAGACAGCCGGTCGCGGCGCCCAGCGTATTGAGCCCGTACAAAAGTCCCGTTCCCGTTCCGACCTGACCGAGGTGACGAACGAAAAACCGCGCGATCACCGGAAGCGTCCCGCCCATGAGCACCGTGGGAATTATGACCAGCATGAATGACAGGACAAAACGGGCCGAGGTAAGAAGGGTGTTTGAGAAATTCAGAATGCCGTGAAGGTACCGGTACACCGGATCAAGCAGGGGGACGGCAAGGGTGATGAGCACCGCGAACAGGGCGATTCCCGCCTCGAGAGCCGCGTACACCGCGAGCGCCCGCTTCTTCGTGTCGATAAGCCCGCCGAACAACCACCCCCCGAGCGCGAGACCGGCCATGAATGCCGCAAGCACGGCGGTGACGGAATAGGTCGTGTTTCCGAACACCCCGGTGAAGAGCCGCACCCACGCGACCTCATACACCAGGCCGGTGAACCCGGAAATGAAAAACAATGTGTAGAGAAGAAGCCGCACGGCGCCGGCCGTACGCGGCTCCTCCCCGCGAAGGGATTTTCGTGTCACGCTTACAGCTTCCCTTCTT
>JAGODA010000329.1 GCA_017998475.1 Spirochaetota bacterium
CCTCCAGATTCCACACGCGGCCGTCCACCCAGTCGCTCAGTTCGCCGCACGCGCCGAAGTTCGTGTCTATGAAAATACCGTGAACGTCGTTGACGCCGTGCGCTCCGTCGAAGCGGACGCGCGCGCCGCGGCGTATGAGCTTCTGCAACAGCGCGCCGGCGCGCGCGGCGGCGAGGTTCGACTGTATCTGGAAATGGCTCTGGAAGCCGACGGCGTAGAGGAAATTGCGGAACAGGAGCTTTGCTCGCGAGGGGGGGATGAAGATCTTCATCGCGTACTCGTTGCCCGCCCGGACCCCGCCGCGCGACGCCGGTTTGACGGACAGCGCCTTTACCCGGTATACCTGCCCCGCGAAGCCCCCGCCGACAAAGTCCTTTACTTCGACCGTAACGCGCGAGCGTTTTCCCAGGCTCTTCTCGGCCACGGATTCCAGCTCGAAGCTCACCACGTCGGAGGCGTCGTAGCGCGTCTTCCGGAAGGGCCTTTTGAGGCCGAGCCGGGCGTACGCATCCCGAATGACCGCCGTCGTCTTTTGGAGTTCTCCAGCCTTCATGTGTGATACCTGTTGTTATCGTATGATGAATGGCGCGCGGTGAGGCTTCATTGAACGGGAGCATGATGTCAGGCCGCAGGATAGGCCGGGGAGCCGCGCGTGTCAAGGCGCTTTTAAAAGCGACCTCCCGTGCGCTCGTAAAGCGGAACCGCATGGAATCGCGGAAGGGTACGGGCGCGCGTATCGAAACGCGCCTCACGCCGTATATGCTTGACAGGCGGTACGGCGGATCACTATACTCCGGTGTCCTGATGGAAGGCGCGGCGGTACAATAAGGAGGAACACATGATCCGGTTGAAGCGCATCGCACTGGGCCTCGGTGCGGCGATACTCGTTCTGGTCGGGCTTTTCGTCTATGTCTACGTGGACGCCGTCACGCCGACCAAAGGCGCCAAGATCGCCTCCTACGACCGGCCGCGCGCGGCGCTCCTGGTCATCGACATCCAGGAGGACTACACCGGGACCACCGCGAAGCCCCCTCTGCCGCACAAAAACGCCGCGCGCCTCATCGATACCGTCAATCGGACCATCGACCGCGCCGCGGCGAAGGACGTGCTGGTGGTGTACATCCGCCAGGAGTACGGCGAATGGGCGCGCTTCATTCCGGGCGCGGCCGCCATAAAAGGGACGCCGGGCTCGATGATCGACGCGCGCGTGCGGCGCGTCTCTCCGCACGAGTTTCCAAAGAAGATCGGCGACGCCTTCTCCAATCCCGAACTCGAGGCGCTCCTCGTCGCCAATCGGGTCGATCGCGTATACCTCGTCGGCCTCGACCTCGAATTCTGCGTTCACGGCACGGCGCGCGGCGCGCTCAACCGCGGATATACGGTGACCGTTCTGACCGACGCCGTGGCCCTTCTGAACGAAGAGAAGCGGGACGCCCTGCTGAAAGAGTACCGCGAGGAGGGCGTGCACCTTATCGAAAGCGCGGCCTTCGGGGGATGAGCGGGCCGCGCCTCCGGCGAAAGCCCCGACCCCCTTTACGGTAAAAAACGGTTGCGCAACCTCGTCCTGAAGCGTTACAAACAAACCCGTACCATGAGATACGCTATTCCACTCCACACCGTGATCGCGCTCGCGACGCTCCTGGGAGCTCCGCGATACGCCGCGGCCGACGACGCCGCCGCGCTCTTCCGCGCGGTGGCGCGCGAGCACGCGAAGATACGGTCCATCGACGCGGATATCACCCAGTACATAACCGAGCCGGGCAGGCCGCGTGAAATATTCCGCGGCCGCTACCGCGCCGACGGGCGCGGACGCTTCCGCATCGATTACACGGTCCCCTCGCGGCAGGTGGTGCGAAGCGACGGGAAGCTCTTCGAGTGGTATTATCCCGACGACCGGCTGCTCTATTACAGCGAGGCCGCGGAGAGAGACCGCCCGGGCCCGGGATTCAATCCACTCGACGGTATCGAGAAGGAGCTCGAATCGCGCTTCGAACTTTCGGGAGGCGGGTGGCGGTTGTACGGCTTCTTCAAACGCGCGCGCGTGTACCATCTGCGCGACAGGCAGAGCGGGCTCGATATCGAGGTGCGCGTGGATCCCTCCATCAGGGCGGTCATTACGAAGACGGTGCGCGACCGGCGCGGCTACGAGCTCATCCGCGAGAGCTATGAGGGCCACCGCGACATCGGCGGCGTGTTCTTCCCGACGCGGGTAAGCGTCACCGCGCGAACGGCGAGGGGGATCACCTCCAGCGTCACCGATTACGCCCGCGTGATCCTGAACGGCCCCATGCCCGACGCGGTGTTCCGGGCGGACTATCCGCGCGGCGTGACGAGGAGGCGGCTCGATGAATAGAACGGCGCGCCTGGCCGCGGGCCTCATCATCGCGCTCCTTCTTTCGGCGCCGGCATTCGCGGCGGAGGTCGTGCTCGTCGGCTCGAGCATCGGGATCGATGTAATGAAGATAACGGGCGGAAGGCCCGTCGCCACGGGGCGCTCGGAGCTCCAGGCGCTCGCCGCGGCGATTACCGACGAATATCACCGCCGGGGATACACCACCAGCTTCGTCGAGAAGGTCTCACTCCGCGCGGACGGCACGGTCGAGGTGCGCGTACGTGAGTCCGCGATCGCGCGCGTTTCGGTGAGCGGCGTCGGCGAGCGCGAGGCGGCGGAAATCGGAGCGTTTCTGGCCCCGGAGCCCGGTGAGCTCTACAATCGGAATATTCTGAGGGAGAGGATGGACGCCGCGCGGTCGCGATTCAATCTCGACTCCATCGTCATCCGCCCGGTGAATTACGAGGGCACCGGCGACGTGTTCCTTTCGGTGAGCGTGCGCCGCAGGAGTCCGGGCAGCGTCTATGGCGGCATCGGGGTGGACCCCATCTACGGCATCATGCCGCGTGTCGGCTGGAGGCTGCCCTTCGCGCCCTCGTCGCTCGACCTCAGGGCGACGGCCGGGATCCGCGACCGCCTGCGCAAGGCGGAAGGGGAGGCGCGGTATACCCGGACGCTCGGCGAGGGCTACTCGTCCTTTTTTATCGGGGCCGACGGCGGTATGACCGTGGAACGCTGGGAGACCGCCGAACGCGATTATACGGTGAAGTCCGGCGCATGCGTGCTCGGCCTGGGTTTCGCCGCAGACCTTCCGGCCTCCTTCATGGCATGGCTCAAGCTGTACGGACGGGGCGTGTACGCCGTCCTCGACGACTACCGGCACGACGGCTCCGCGGGGCTGAACAGGGAGCTTCGCGCGGTGGCGGATCTATTAATCTCCGACCGGTTTTATCTCATCGAAAAGCGCTACGCGACATCGTTTTCCGCGGTGGCCTCATTCGGGGCGGGCGACCTGGAGCCCGGCGGCTGTTTTATCGCCGAGTCGCGCCTGCGCGTCCCGCTGCGGCTCTTTCCGATCTTCAGGCTCATCCCCCGGGCGTCGTCGTATTACACGGATTCGCGCGAGCGCTTCTACCTGCGCTACGTCTTCGACGGCGACCTTATGGGCTTCTCCGGCGATTTCAGCGCGGCGAGGTGGAAGCTGGTCGCCGGGCTGGACGCGGAGTTCGAAATCGTTCCCTCGTTTTTCTTCGTGGGGCCTTTCGTAAACGGCGGGCGCTTCCTCGACGAGCGGGAACGCGGGCGGAGCGCCTCGGGGGTGGGGGCCCGCGCCTCCATAGAATACCGCGGCACGATGGCTTTGATCTCGTATGCCTGGGATGCCTCGGCAGGCCCTTCCCGGGGCGGTATTTACGTCGCGGCG
>JAGODA010000330.1 GCA_017998475.1 Spirochaetota bacterium
CTCGAGGAGCGGATGAGCAGGTATACGGGGCGGACACCCTGAAAAGGCTGAGACCCGCGCGTCTTTCGGATATCAGCGTTTCGATTGAAGGTTTCCTTTCGGAGCCGGGATTCATGAAATCGACGCGTTCCATGCAGCTTCTCTACGTCAACCGGCGTCCCGTGGAGTACAGGTTTCTGGGCTTTCTTCTCTCACGCGCGTACGAGGGAATGGCCACGCAGGGCCGTCATCCAGCGGCGATACTGTTCGTCGACATCGATCCGGGGCTCATCGACGTGAACATCCACCCGGCCAAGCGCGAGATTAAATTCTTCGACCAGAAATACGTCGACAGCCTGATCGTGGCCCTGAGCCGCAAGGCGCTCGGCGGGCGACCGCACGACCTGGCCGGCGAGGCCCTTCGTCCGGCCGCCCCGCTTCCGGCGGAGGATGGCCCGCGCGGAGGGATCCTGCCGTTCGAAGACGCCCCCGCCGGATTCGATACGATGAAGGCCGTCGGACCGCCGCCTGCCTCCCGCTCGCCTGAAGCGCCGCCCGCGGAGACAGGCTCCGCGGGAAGCGTGGTGAGCGACGGTGCCTCGCCGTACAGCGGGACTGCCGCGCGGAAAGACGCGCGGGTGCTCGGCGTGGTGTTCGGCACCTACATTCTCTGCGAGGAGGGCGATTCGCTCTGCGTGATCGACTTCCACGCCGCGCACGAGCGCTTTATATACGACGAACTGATGAAGGGCGACGCCTCGTTCGAATCCCAGGCGCTGGTGTTTCCAAGGGTGCTGGAGCTTCCGGTGGAGGATTTTGCCGTGATCGCCGACGGTGCCGGCGTTCTCTCGGAAATTGGATTTGACATGGATGAATTTTCGGAAAATGCTGTCATCATCCGATCGGTGCCCGTGCTCGCCGCCGGATTCGACATCGACGCGTTCTTCGCGGATCTCGTCGAGTCGCTTAAAGGCGGGGAGGGCGGCGAGGTCGGTATGCGCGAGCGTGTGGCCCGGCGCATGGCCTGCCATTCGGCGCGTAGAGCGGGCGACGGACTCTCGGCCGAAGAGATGGAGCTCGTCGTGCGAAAGACCTTCTCCGGTGAGTACGAGCTCCGTTGTCCCCACGGGAGGCCGTTCGTATACAGGCTCGGCAGATCCGATATGGAGAGGATGTTCAAGCGATCATGAAAAAAATAATTCTCGGCGTATCCTCGTCCATCGCCGCGTACAAGGCGTGCGATCTCACACGGCTGTTCGTCAAGGCCGGATACTCGGTCCACTGCGTGCTCACCGAAAACGCGACACACCTGGTGACGCCGCTTACCCTCGAGACGCTTTCGGGGAACCCGGTGTACACCGAGACCTTCGCTCGCGAACGCCGCGCGATGGGCCACATCGAGCTGAAGGACGACGCGGCGCTCATGGTGGTGGCCCCGGCCACGGCCAACATACTGGGTAAGTTCGCCGGCGGCATCGCCGACGACCTGCTCAGCACCACCTTCCTCTCGGTGCTCTGCCCAGTGGTGATTGCACCGGCAATGAACCCCAACATGTGGCAGCACCGCGCCGTGCGGGAAAATATCGCGAAACTGAAATCGTGGGGGGTCCGCTTCGTGGAGCCGTCGGAAGGCGCGGTGGCCTGCGGCGATTTCGGCTACGGAAAGCTCGCCGAGGTCGACACCATTTACAGGGTCGCGGTCGATGTCCTTGAGGGATAGAAAAATCGTCGTGACCGGGGGTCCAACGCGCGAGTGGATCGACCCGGTCCGGTACATTTCAAACGCCTCCTCCGGCAAGATGGGTATAGCGCTCGCTGACGCGGCGTACGAGCGCTCGAAGGATACCGTTTTCATACACGGGCCCATCGATGCGTCGCAACTGGCGGGCAGGCCGTACCGTACGCTCGCGGTCGAATCGACCGATGACCTGCTCCGCGCGGTGATGGGCGAGATCTCCGGCGACGCGGTGCTCATCATGGCGGCGGCGCCCGCGGACTACCGCCCGGCAGAGCGCTCGGACAAAAAGATAAAGAAAAAATCGGATGAACTCAGGATCGACCTCATCAAGAATCCCGATATCCTGAGAAACGTCGCCGCCAGGAAGGCGGCCGATCCATCCCTGGCGGGCCTGTTCGTTGTGGGCTTCGCGGCGGAGACGCACGATGTCGAATCCTACGCCCTCTCCAAGCTCGAGGAAAAGGACCTCGATATGATCTGCCTCAACGACGTGGCCAGGGAGGGCGCCGGTTTCGGGACCGATACCAATATCGTCATCGTTTTTACACGGGGCGGAGGACGGATCGATTTTCCGCTCATGTCGAAAAAGGATCTGGCGTCGGCGATACTCGATACGATCGAGACCGGGCTCGCCGCGAGTACAATTCAGGGGGGCCGCTCCCCGTCCGGGGGCCCGCGGGTTTCCGGCGGCGGGGGAGCGCTTCCCGGGTAAAGGGAGGTTGTCATGTGGCACAGAAAGCCGGCCGTTGCCGGATCGTTCTACCCCTCGGATCCCGGCAAGCTCGCCTCGGAAATTGATACCTATCTTAAAAAAGCCGCGGACACGAAGGTCGACGGCGAGCTCTTCGGAGTGATCGTCCCGCACGCCGGGTACGTGTACTCGGGCCCGGTGGCCGCCTACTCGTATACCCTGCTGAAAGGACTCGATATACAGGTCGCGGTTGTGCTGGCGCCGTGCCATCGAGCCCGTTTCGACGGGGCGTCGGTTATCCCCTCGGGACTGTACGCGACGCCCCTGGGCGATGTTACCGTGGACGAGGCGATCGGCGCGGAGCTCGTCAAAAAGCCGCACATGAAGTTCATACGCGAGGCGCACGAGGCCGAGCACTCCCTCGAGGTGCAGGTGCCGTTTCTCCAGCGGGTTCTCGGGGATTTCACACTGGTACCCGTCGTGGTCGGGACCACGGACCTCGCCGTTTGCAGGGCGCTGGCGGAGGAGCTCGCCGAAGTGCTCGCGGGCGAAAAACGCCGGTACGTGGTGGTTCTCTCGACGGACCTTTCCCATTATCATCCGTATGATGAGGCCAGGAGGATAGACGCGGTTTTCATAGATACGCTGAGGCGCTTCAATACCGCCGATCTGTACGGCACACTGAACACCGACAGGGCCCAGGCGTGCGGTGAGGGACCTGTACTTGCGGGTCTTGAGCTTGGCAAGGCGATGGGCGCCTCGCGGATCGAGGTGCTCAAATACGCGAACTCGGGCGATACGGCCGGCGGCAAGGGGCAGGTCGTGGGATACCTGGCCGCGGCCATAGTCAAATGACAGCAGGTTGGACTACCGCTTCGCGGGGTCCCGCGGGCGCGGTGAGGAGGGGGGTATATGATTGAACTGAACCGGGAACAGCAGGTCCGGCTGCTCGCTCTGGCGCGACGCACGATCCGGGAGGTGCTGGAGGGGGAAGGGCTCCCCGACCCCGCGCTGCTCGAAGGCTTCGACGATCCGGTGTTCGGCGAGAAATGCGGGGCCTTCGTCACGCTTCACGCCGGCGGCGCGCTGAGGGGATGTATCGGCTATATACGGGGCGTCAAGACCATTCCCGAAACGATTATCGACATGGCGAACGCTTCGGCGTTCAAGGACCCGCGCTTCCCGCCGCTGCGGAAACAGGAATTCGGCCTCATAAACATAGAGATCTCCATCATGTCCCCTATTGTGGAGGTGAGGGATACGGCTGACATAGCGGTGGGACGCGACGGCCTCATCATCACCTCAGGTCACCGTTCGGGGCTCCTTCTGCCGCAGGTCGCGA
>JAGODA010000331.1 GCA_017998475.1 Spirochaetota bacterium
TCTACGGCGGTGTTCCCGGGAGCATTCGCGCCAGGGCGCTCGCGCACCTGGATGATCGCCTTCGCGGGGTGGTCGGGCGGTTCGTGGAGCGCTATGGCGCGGCATGAGCCGGAACCCCGGTTCGGTGCGTCAGGAGAGGCCGCGACCGCGGAGCAGCGCGTGGGCGCCGAGCGGGAGGCCGCAGTGCCGTTCGACGGTGGGGCATTTAACTTTAAAGAGAAAGAAGATCGGCGCGTCCTCGTCGCAGAGCGTTTCGTAGTTTCCCTGCCCCTTGGAAATGATCACATCGGCCTTCCGGAACTCCCGGAGGAAGTCGATTCCGCAGTCGTGGAGGATGGTGCCCGGCGCGTCCGAGCCGCTGTCGATGATGCGGGCGACCTCGGGAATCCCGGCGGCGACGGCATCGCTCATTACCGCGTCATTTATGACGGGCGCGCCGCGCACAACGACGGTGGCCCGGCCCGGGGGGAGGGCGCGAATAAGGGGTCGGTCGAAAACGATTTCGCCCGCGTTGTCGGCCAGGTAGAGGATGCTTCGCGCCGCGCGCACGGCGTCGGCCAGGGCCCCGACGTCGCCGGTCACCGGCAGGTCCAGTGCGGTATTCATGGTCCGCAATGCCTCCTCTTCGGTGAGTTCGCCGTTAACCCCGAGATCTATCACATTGCCGGCGATGGCCAGACGCACGGCCGCGTCGAAGGGGTCCGCCGACGATTCGATCCGCGCCTCCAGGGACGGCAGGAGATCCAGCGCCATTGAGGTAAAGCGGTCCTTGGCGTCGCGGTAGGGGTCATCCACGCCGCATTCGCGGCGGAGTGCGCGGTGCACGATCTGGGCGACCGCCGGCGGAGGCTGTGTGAAATCCATATCGGCGATCTGGCGCAGGAATTTCCTCAACAGCTCTTCCCCGCGGGCCTCGTCGGTTATCGTGTGGCGCACCGATTCCATGGTCTGCCTGACCAGGCAGGGAACGCATTCCAGGCTCGATCTCATCATTTTCCCCGTGCGTGCCGGTTGATCCCTGTTTCCGCTTCAGCCCTGGCTGTGCCGGAGCAGGTAGTCGGCGAGTGCCTTGTGGAGCGTCATTATGGCCAGGATGGCGCAATGAGCGCTATCGAGGGGCAGGTCTCCCACGACGTCGATCACGTCGGCCGGGGAGAGCCTGAGTGCCTCGTCGATGGACCTGCCGTCGGCAAGACGCGCCGCGGCCGAACCGCAGGCGATCGAGGAGGAGCAGCCGTCCGTGTGGAAGCTGGAGCGCGTGACGCGGCCGTCCTCGACGACGAGGTACATCTCCATTATATCACCGCACAATCCTTTGACAAGCGCGGAGCCGTCCGGATCGTTCATGCGGCGCATGTTGTCGGGTATGTTCTGTTTTTCCATGGCGTCCGAGCGGGTCATAATGGTTCCCGACACGGTCGTGATCAAACAATTTTTCCGATATCAAGGATAATTATTTTCGTGTCATCGGGCTGCCGCAGCGCGGGCATGCCTTTTGCATGCACGGAATTCCGCGCTCGTGAGGCGCGGTGGCACCGCAGTCCGGGCACACACACTCTCCTCCCGCGCCGGGTGCGTTACTTCCCTGTCCCCTGCCTTGTCCTTTACCCTGACCACCTTCCCGGCCCCCGCCTTTTCCTCCGCCTCGTCCCTGTCCGCCTCGCATGTCGTCGTTCCTCCCTGAAAAAATAAAATTTCTCAACGCAGTTCGAGCGCGCCCGCCGGGCACACATCAACGCATTTGCCGCATCCCGTACAGATGGCCGTATCGATAACGGCGATCCGATCGATCGTAATGGCGCCCTTGAAACAGCGGTCCGCGCAGAGGCCGCAGCCCGCGCATCGGGCGCCGTCAACGTACGCTTTTGTAGTCCCTCGTTTTTTCATCGTGTAATCACCAGCGCGATCCGCGCTTTTCCCCGTATGAGGTAGCGTTGCGTCCGGTACTCCGGAAAAGCTGTTGGGTACATGCACATTCCCGGAAGCTGGGGCGTGTGTTTGCCCGTTCCCCAGTGCCGAGAAACCTCTCCTCAGTCGCTCCCATACCGTCTGCAATGTAACGTGCCTTGACGGCGCTCCGGGCCGGAACGCGGCGTTCCCGTCGATGCCCCGCCGGCGCCTTCCTCTTCCTCCGCGGTGCCGGCCATTTCCGTTTCTCGATTTATTCATCTACGCATCCCCGCGTGTTCCGAGGCCGTCGGTCCGGTCACCGGGCGGTGATTCCCGGTATGGTATGCGGTAATGGCATCGCGAACGGTGAGTCCCGCAAGCCCGGTGATGACCGAAATCCCAGCGGCTCCCAGGGTGCTGAATGCCTTGGGACCGACGTTTCCGGTAAGCACGATCTTCGCACCGCTGTCCGCTACGAATTTCCCCGATTGCACCCCGGCGCCGCCGGATGCTCCCGAAGATTCGTTTTCAAACGATTGAAACTCCAGGGTCTCGGAATCGACCAGGATGAAATACGAGCACCTGCCGAACCTCGGGTCAAGCTCGCTGTCGAGTGATGCTCCCGTGGATGTTACACATAGTTTCATGGATTATCCCCGTATGATTATAACGTAATTACTGATGTACCCTGACGGTGCCGGAAGCACGGCCGTCGGTAGTGGTATGGATACCGACGGCCGTGTCTCGGTACATTACGACCGGTCTTTCTGACGGGCCGCGACTTCCTCCAGTTCCCTGATCCGCTCGTTGAGGCTCGCAACCTGGTTCTGGAAAAAATCCGCCTGTGACCTCAGCGCCGCAATTTCACTTTCGGGCGTAGACGGTGCCGGATAGCCGTACGGGGTAAATCCGGGAAGAGCCGGATTAACCGGATACGACCTCGCCCAACCCGGAAGGCCGGTGGCATGGTACATGGTGCGTCGGCCCCTGCCGCCTCCGCCGAAACCGCGGCCCCTCCCGAACGCCGCATTGGCGTATCCCGGGGCCGTGTAGCCGGCGCAATAGCCGGCACCTCTTCCTGTCATGGGTCCGTATCCGAGCGGTCCCGTTCTGTCTCCACCTGGCATGATGCACCTCCTGTAGTATTTAGTAATGATAATCATTATCAATAAAAGGCCAAAAAAAATCACCTGCACCGCTCGCACAGGCCATAAAAGCTAATCGCGTGATCCGTAATGGAGAAGTTGTATTTTTTGGAAAGCTTCCCCTGTGTTTTGCTCACGAACTCCAGTTCCTCATCGAGAAATTCGGAATAGTCCATTATGGTCTTGCATCGCAGGCATATCAGATGATGATGGTGTTTCTTTCCGTTCGGGTTATTCACCAGTTCGTATCTGGCTTTTCCATCGCCGAAATCAAATTTCTGGACAATTCCAAGTTGGGTCAGCATGTCGAGGGTGCGGTAGACCGTCGTCAGGCCGATGGAAGGATTTATCTCGTGGGCGCGTATATAGACGTCTGCGGCGCTCACGTGATCGTCGGTCTCGTGCAGTATTTCTACTATAAGCTCACGAGGGGCGGTGATTCTCGCTCCCGTACCCTGAATCCGGTCCTGCCACCATGGTCCTCGACCACGTCCACGCACAGGCAAACCTCCGTTGATTTTTATTGATAATGATATTCATTATCAATATATCCCGTATTCGTGCACCTGTCAACTTTTTTATAAAAAAATGCCGATTAAATCCAGAAATTAATAATTTGGCCTGAAAAACAAGAAAATCCTAGATTCATATGGATTTTGTGACAGGTTGATAGTAGGGATGCGGGTGGCGGGGCCGTTCCGGTA
>JAGODA010000022.1 GCA_017998475.1 Spirochaetota bacterium
ATGAGACCTTCGATATAATTACCGCCTGGTATTTTTTGGAACACTGCGCGCATCCCCGGGAGACAATTCAACGCATTTACGCTCTGCTTAATCCCGGGGGTGTCTTCGCTTTTTCGGCCCCTTCGGTGTTCGGTCCGCAGTTTCTGTTCGATCGCCGGGAGTGGGCCGCCCGGCACCCCCGTGACCACAGGATCGATTTTTCACCGCTGGTCGTCACGCGGATTCTGAAGCGGATGGGATTCCGTAAGGTGAGGGTGCGCGCGTCGGGAGTACATCCCGAACGTATCGTGCCGCGCGATTCGCCGCTTTTCGGGCCATTCGGTCTCCTGTACAGGGGGATCGCTCCGCTTCTTGGATTTTCCGACACAATTGAAGTATATGCACGAAAATAGACTGCCCTCGCCCTCCCAAAAAGGATTTGACATTAATTTAAAGTGATGTATCTTTTTCCTCTTGACTGGAAAGGCTTTTTAGCCGGCTTTTGTATCGGAACCCTGCCCCGACGCAGGGGATGTCGTGTTGTTCCCGTTCGCGAAGATTAATTGCATGCTGTTTCCAATGCAACTATATGATATTAATAATGAGGTGTAAGCGATGAAAATGACATTTCAGCCGAGCCGACTCAAACGGTACAGAACGCACGGTTTCCGCGCGCGCATGAGTACGCCAGAGGGCAGGGAGGTACTGAGAAGGAGAAGGGCGAAAGGCAGGCATAAACTGACCGTATCCGATGAGAAGAGACTGCCTAAATAGAGATATCCGAGGGTGAAGAAGATATATTCCTTGAAGGGAAGAGGGAATTATCAAGAGGTTTTCAGGAAGGGGAGACGGTTCAATAGCGAAGGAATACAGTTGATCGTGTTGCGACTGAAATCGAAAGGGACTTCATCGGAAAAAGACGGCGGGCGCCCCGGCGACGCCCGGTCGGTCCGGATAGGAATCTCCATTGGCGGAAAATACGGGTGTGCGTGCGAGAGGAATACCGCGAAGAGGAGAATAAGGGCAATTTGCAGAGAGATTCTGCCGTCGATGGAGAAGGGATATTTCCTCGTGCTGCGCCCGACCGGTATCTTCGGCGAATTCGAATACCGGCAGGCGCGGGATTCCATACAGAGCCTATTCAGAATGTCGGGTGTGTTGAAACAATGAACAAAGCGGGTGCCCTTGCGGTTTTAGTATTGAAGGAACTGATAGGGCTTTATAAAGCGCTCATTTCACCATATCTTCCTCCCGCGTGCAGGTTTATTCCGACATGCTCCGTGTACGCGGTGGAAGCGCTGGAACGGCACGGGCTGGTTAAAGGCCTTCTGCTGTCGGTCGCGCGGGTTGTCCGCTGCAATCCTCTCTGCAGCGGAGGGTACGATCCGGTACCGTAATACCCGGGGATTCTCCCCGGTCGTCGCCTGGTGTGCCGTCGCCGTATCTCCCTCCCCTCAAGGAATCGATCCTTGCGCCCCGTCATACCGCGCGCGATTTCGCGCGAGCCCGGTACGTTATGTAACAATCTCGATATAAAATGGACGACATCACTAACCTCAACAAGGATGGATAATGGAAAAAAGAACATTGCTTGCAGTCGTGCTCGCCCTGGGTGTCTGGCTCCTGTGGTCATATTTCTTCGTCAAACCTCATGATCAGCACCAGGAACAGGTCCCCGTCCAGGAAGAGCGGGTTGAGAAAGCGGCCGATGCGCCGTCGCCCCGCGAGGCCACCCGTCCCGCGGCTCGGACCGCCATATCAGTGAAGGGCGCGTCGCGCGAGGAAACCGTCTCTATTAAAACGGACAACTACACGGTCGTGCTGAGCAACCGAGGCGCGGTGGTTAAGAGCTTCAAATACAATGAGCGCGGGACCGAGCTGGTTGTCGAGAACAGCGGTTTCGAGGCGAAGGGAGTGTTCGATTTTCCGCTGCATCTGAGCGAGAACGAGTTTCTGCAGGGTGGCGCGCTCGACGAAGCGCTGTGGGGCCTGGGGAAAGTGACCAGGGACGAGGTCCAGTTCGTCGCCGCGATCACGCTGCAGGACGTTCCGGTTCGTGTGGAAAAGACCTATCGATTTATAAAGGAGGCCGATTACTTTACTGTTTCGTTCAGGATACAGAACGCGGGCAACCGCAGTGTCGTTCTCCCCGGCGGCGCGGTCATTTTCTCCGCTTCCGATTTCCTCGGCCCGGCGATGGACTTCGATAACACCTACAACCAGGTCCAGGGTATTTACTCCGTTGACAACAGTTTCGAGAAAACTTCCAAGGGCAGCGGCTTTTTCACCAAGGAAGGGATCGTAAAAAAAGAAAACGGTGTCATTCAGTGGGTGGGGATGATGAGCAGGTATTTCCTCCTCATTATGATTCCCGAGGATTTTTCCGGTACGGGAATTATCTCCGACAACAGGCCCGGAACGGGCTTCAGGGCGGGAATGTATCTGCCACTGGACGAGTTCAGGGCGGGCGACACGCTTTCCAGGAACTTCAAGGTTTACGCCGGAGAGAAGAACAAGGACAAGCTGCGGGCCGTATCCGAAAGCGTTATCGACGCGGCCGATGTGAGCAAGTGGATCGAGCCGATAAGGGATCTACTGCTCTGGGCGCTTCTGAAAATAAATATCCTCTTCGGTAACTTCGGGTGGTCCCTCGTGGTGTTTTCTATCATTACGAAGATCATCCTCCTGCCGCTGACCCAGAAATCGACGGAGTCGATGAAGAAACTCCAGGCGCTGAATCCGCAGATCACGGAGCTCCGGGAGAAATACAAGGACAAGCCCGAGGTGCTCAACAAGAAGATCATGGACCTGTATAAGAAGAACAAGGTCAATCCCGCGAGCGGCTGTCTGCCGCTTTTGCTACAGATGCCTTTCTTTTTCGCGCTCTACAGCGCGCTCATCAACGCCATCGACCTGTGGCAGGCCCCGTTCATTCTGTGGATACAGGACCTTTCGCTTCCGGATACGATTTTCAAGATATACGGGTTCAATATCAACATTCTGCCGATCATCATGACGGGAACGACCTACCTGCAGCAGCGCATGACGACCGGTGAGGCGGTCGGACAGCAGCAGAAAATGCTCATGTTCATGCCGCTCATTTTCATCGTTATTTTCTGGAACATGCCGTCGGGGCTGGTGCTCTACTGGATCATGCAGAATGCCCTGCAGATCCTCCATCAACTCTACATCAACAGGAAAGGAAGCGTTAAAAAGGCGGAATGATCTTGCGCCGCGCGACAGGGTCCGGACCTGAGGACGACCGCGCGGCGATTTAATTATTTCGGTGAGGAGGCGTATATGAAAGTGCTGGAGATCGAGGGCAAGACGGTTGAGGACGCGACACGGAAGATGATGGCCGAACTCAATATTGACGACGTCTCTAAAGTCAAAATGGAGGTGCTTGACCAGGGCAAGAGCGGAATTTTCGGCTTCGGTGTTTCACGGCCCGCGAGGCTCAGGGTGTATTATAACGATTCGACGGCGGATGTTGGAGGCATCACGAAGGAAATCCTGCTGACAATTCTCAAGAAGATGGAGATCGAAGGTACGGTACGGGACATTAAGGAGGGCGAGAACAAAGTGTACGTCGAGATAGAGAGCCCCAAGTCGGGTCTTATCATCGGTAAAAAAGGCAAAACGCTCGAATCGCTCCAGTTTCTGGTGAACCTGATGGTAAACAATAAAACCAAGAGCGACAAGAAGATCATTCTGGACATAGAATCCTACAGGGCGAAGCGTGAAAAGGCCTTGCGGAAGCTGTCGAAAGAAATAGCGCTCAAGGTGGCAAAGACCGGAAAACCATGGACGCTCGAGCCCATGAACCCGTTCGAGCGACGGCTGATCCATCTCACGCTGCAGAACGATTCCCGCGTAACCACGAAAAGCGAGGGTCTTGGGATCTACCGCAAGGTGAAGATATCGCCCAACAGGTGACGGGAGACGCATGACGAACGACACGATCTGCGCGCCGGCCACAGCGCCGGTGAACTCGCCCATCGCGGTGATACGAGTGAGCGGCCCTGAGACATTCAGGGCCGTCGCGTCTCTGTTCAGCCGGCCGGACTCTCTCGAACACCGGCGGGCGGTCTACGGTTCGATACTCGACGGGGGATCGATCGTGGACGATGTCGTGGTGGTGACGTACAGGGGGCCCTCGAGCTTCACGGGCGAGGACATGTCCGAAATTTCATGCCACGGGAATCCCGTCGTTGTTAACAGAATCCTCGGTCTTCTGCTTTCGCGCGGTCTTCGTATGGCGGGACCGGGCGAGTTCAGCAGTCGGGCGTTTCTGAACGGCAAGATCGACCTCACCGAGGCCGAGGCGATAAACCACATCATCACCGCGCGCGGGGAATGGGAGATCGAGGCCGCGGTAAGGCAGATGCACGGCTCGTTCCGGAACGCGATAGACGAAATCAGGGTCCGCCTCGTCGAGCTTAAGGCCGATATCGAGTGCGGCATCGATTTCGCGGAGGAGGACATCGAGTTCGTGGGCGCGGAGGACGCCCTCGGGAGGCTCGGCACTGTCAGAGGGCTCGTGGAGTCCGTTCTGAGCCGGTGCAGACTCGGCGAACGCGTGAGCCGTGGCGTGGACCTTCCCATAGTGGGCAAGCCCAATGTCGGCAAGTCGAGCGTGCTCAACCTCATCCTTAACGCCGAGCGCGCGATCGTTTCGGCCGTACCGGGGACCACGCGCGACACCATAAGCGAGAGTATCCGCCTGGGGGGACTTCACATCAACCTTGTCGATACCGCGGGGATTGATGTTCCCTCCTGCGAGATAGAGGAGATCGGAATAGGCTTGAGCCTTGCGCGGATTGCGTCGTCATCGATTCTCCTGGTTGTGATCGACTCGTCGAGCGGCATACGCGACGAGGACCGCAGGGTCCTCCAGGAGACGGCCGGGAAAAGGCGGATCATTCTTCTCAACAAGGCCGATCTGGTTGACGACGCGGCACTCGCGCGGCTGCGCGCGGAGCTTGACGGAGAAGGGATCGCGTTCTCGGCGAAGACGGGCGCGGGATTGAAAGAACTCGAAACGGCGATCGCCTCGACACTCGCAGGGGATTTTGCCGATCAGAAGGATTTCTTCGTGGCCGACGTTCGTATGACCGCGCTGCTGGAGGAGGCGCTTGCGACTATCGCAAGGACCGCTGATATCGTAGGTGCCGGCGAGCCTTATGAGATAGTGGCCTTCGAACTGCAGGCCCTGCTGGACACGCTCGGGGCGGTGACGGGTGTGGTGACCGCCGATGACGTGCTCAATTCCATATTCTCACGGTTTTGCATAGGGAAGTAGACCCGATTTATCGTTGGCGATAATGTCCGCCATATACGGAGCGATTATAGCGCGGTAGCCTGCAGTATCTTCCGCAACGTTCCTCATGAGCTCATCGTGCCGCCGCAGGGCGTCCCGCGCACCCTCGGCGTTCCCCCGCCGCGCGCGAAGGCGGGCCAGACGGTACAGCGCGATGCCGCGTTCGTTGACCGCAATGGGCGTCGCGAGCAGACCCTCGAGCGCGCGTTCGGCCTCCGCGATTCTTCCCTTCTTCTCGAGCTCTCCCGCGGCAATAATAGCAGGGTTCACCTCGAGGGGCGTCCCTTTCAGTCGTTCCTTCCGTATGGTCTCGAGCGTGCGCGAGAGCCGCGCCGTCCCGGGCGGTTTCATCTCCGCGAGCAGTTTTTTCAATTCGGGGGAGGAACGCAGAGGATCGAACAGCGGCTCGCGCTGTATGAGCTCGCGCGAGTTGAATCCCAGCCGCACGGCTTCGTCAAGCGAACGCAGCGCACCGACGGAATCTCCCCCGCGTAGCAGTACGAGTGACCGTTCGTACGCGAGCCAGCGGTCGGGTCCGCCGGCTGAAAGCGCACCGAGGATTTCTCCCGCGGCGGCGGGATTATCGGAATTCAGCGCACGGTACAGGTAGGGCAGCGCGGCGCGCTCGCCTCGCGCGAACGCCTTGCGGTAGAGCGCCAGGGCCTTTGCCGGGCGTTTTTCGATCTCCTCGAGTTTCCCCGCGTTGACGAGAGCCCGGCCGTGAAGCGCGCGGTCCTTCGTCAGAGTGGACAGCTTGCGGCGGGCCTCGGAGCGGCTTTCGGTGTAATATGTATAGAACACGTCATGGAACGGGTCCCGGGTGGCGGGTACGGTTGAGGCCGACGGGTGCGCGGTCGCGATGAGACACGCGGCCGCACAGCACAGCGGTATCGTAAGCCTTCCCATCATGTCCGACGCCGTTACCCCGCAAGAAAAACTCTTGAAATGCCCGTCATTAAAGGTACAACTGAGCGCATGGCGCCTTCGGCGCGAGTCGCTCGATGATCTTCTAACCGATCCCATCAATCGGTTCAAGTGAAATTTACCGGTGCGTTCGCCGGATTTCCGGTTTCGGGAGATGCTCATGAAAAGCTGTGCCGCGGTCCTTGTCGTGATCATCGCCGCCTGCGCTTCGCCGCCCGCTCGCGGGGGACCGGAGGACGTAATAGAGGGCAGGCCCGGGCGCCTTCCGCTCGCGCTGCGTTTTCCGTCCGACTGCGGCGACGAGTGGAAGGGGGACGTTAAAAGCATAGACGCTAAGCCGGTTAAGAACGACTGTGACCGGTGGAGCCTCGCGCGGCACTATCACCTCACCGGGAAAACCCCCGACAGCATGCTAAAGGCGGCGGCGCAGTATGGGGCGATCGCCGACGGCGATGGAGAACGGCCCGCGATGGCCAGGAACAATCTCGCCTGCCTGCGGATTGACAACGGCAGGCTTAAGGAAGCCGAGGGAATTCTGCTCGCCCTAGTCGGGGGCCGCGACCCGATCATTCCCGCCTATTATAACCTGTATATCCTCTACCGGTACGCCGGACGGCTCGAGGATGGCGCCAGAACCCTGCTGATGATGAAGGAGCGCTATCCGGGGAACAGCTATGCGGATCTGGAGCTGGGGGACATCTTCCGTGACAGGGAGGATTTCGGCATGGCCGAGCGTTTTTACAGGGACGCGCTCGGGGCCGATCCGGAAAATCCCGTTGCGGCGCATCGCATGGCGCTCCTATTCGAAAAGACCGGGAGGGAGAAGGAGGCGGAGGATTTTTACCGGCGATGCGTGAGATCGTTCCCGCATTACCGCCAGGCGTATATTGATTATTCCTCGATGCTTCTGCGCCAGGGAAGGAACGCGGAAGCCGGGAAGGTCCTGAACAGGGCCGTTCGGCTTTTCGGTCCGGAAGCCGGTGAGGGGAGATAGAAGATGCCTGGAAGTGTGCGGCGAATACTGATTACGGGGATCGTCTTCGCGATCGCGCTGGGATGGTGCGCCCGGGCCATGGGGGCCGGCACTGGGTCGGGCCCCTTCCTGCCGGCGGAAAAGCTGCTCTGGCGGGGTGATTATCGCGGCGCTCTCGGGGAAATCGTGCGGGCGGCGGCGGAGGTCGATGATCCCGCGCTCCTGGAGTACGGCCTGTTCGTGATGGCGGAAACGCTTCGCTACCCGGAGATGATCGATGACGGTATTGCCGCGTGCGAAAGCCTGCGCACCGGCAACGCGGCGTTCGCCCGGCATGAAATTCTCGGCGCGCGGCTGCGCATGCTGCACTCCTGGCTCTCGCTTCGCGCGGGAGATACATCGACCGCGGAAAAGGCTCTTCGGGAGCTCGGCTTTATACGCGAGTTCAGGCTGATCGGACCGTTCTCCGTAGAGGGCGCGGAGGATTTCGACGCGGAACGCCTCGGGGCCGAAAGCCATGGAGTGCCGTCCATGCACGCCGGAAAACTGTATCCGGTCCGCTGGTTCAGCGCGCGCACCGACCGTCTCGGGATACTCGATCCGGGGGAAAGAAACCTCGATACGGCGGACGTGCGGTATTATCTGGAAGCGGAATTCACGGTCGAACGTGCCGGTGCGCGCGTATTCCATATCGGGAAAACGGGACACGCGCGGATATGGATGGACGGGAAACCGCTTTTTAAAAGCGAGACGCGTCATCGATTCGCGCACGACCAGTACAGGGTTACCGTCCGCTGCGGCCCCGGAAGGCATCGCCTCTTGATTCAACTGGAAGATTCTTTACACGATGGCGTCCGGTTTTCACTGCGGCACACCGCGGCCGCCGCAGGGGACGACGCCGGATCCGCGCGATGGTTCGACGCGCTCGGCGTGATGCGGTCCCGCGCGTCCGCGGGCGGTAGGGATGACGCGTTTCGCGCCGGGTTTTTGGTGTATGCCGCGGGATTGAATACTGAGGATGCCGGTGAGGCGGCGGCGCTCTTCCAGAAGGCGATGGGAAGCGTGCAGTACGGCCGTATGGCGCGATACTATCTCGCGCTCTGCAGGGACGACGAGGAGAAACGCTCTATTCTCTTGCGTGAGGCCGCGGCGGGTGACGGCGCCGCGCTGCTGCCGACAGTGAAGATCGTTCAGTCGCGCATGCAGAATGGTTTCATTCACGAGGCCCCGCCGCTTATTGAAACCATCCGGAGCATGAATCCTTCCTGCCCCGCGGCACTGGAGCTCGAGGCCTCATACTTTATCGGAAGGGGCTGGTACGATGAGGCCCTCAAACGGGCCGCTTCGCTGGAGGACTCGGGCTTCCCCTCGGCAGGGGCCTCGGTCCGGGCGCGTGTTATGATTCTGCGCGAACAACATCGAGGAGCGGCGTACGAATACGCCCGGTTGTGGAGGATGGACCGCTTCAACAGGGAAACCGCTAACGCGCTCGCGGAAGCGATGGAGCGTTCGGGCCAGCCCGTCGCCGCGGCGGTCGTCCTGGAGGAGGCGGCGCATATTTTCGACTGCGATGTCTCGCTGCGACGCCGGCTGGCGGGGGTGGTGCGGACCGCCCGTGGAACGGAGGCCGCGCTTCCCTATCTGACCGCGGCGCTCGCCATCGCGCCGGACGACAGCGGCGTTCTGTTCGATCTGGGTTCGCTGTACCACCGACAGGGCGCTACCCGCGCGGGCCTCCGGTATATGAAAGAGGCCCTGTTGCGAAACCCGGATAACTTCAGAATGAAGGAATACATCGATGCGATCGAGCGCGTTCCCGATGCCCTGGCTCGTTACCGTGCCGCGGTGACGGATGCGCTGATTGCGAGGGCGGATGCGTACCGGGACGAGGCCGCCGTGATGATCCTCGACGAATGCGTCATGAAGATAATGGCCGACGGCTCTTACGAAAAGACCGTGCGGAAGGTTTTCCGGATAAACGCGGAAAGCGCGATCCGCGATTTTTCCACCCAGTACATACTCTTCAATCCGTCCACGGACCGCGTTGAGGATGTCCGCTGCGTCGTGAATCGCGGCGGTGAAACGGTGGAAACCTCCGAGACCTATGCGCGTTCGCTCTCCGACCCCGAAAGCCGCATGTACTATGACGTTCAGGCGCGGGTGCTCGCGGTTCCCGCGCTTGGACGGGGCAGCCTGGTCGATCTGAGTTATCGATTGCGCTCGGGTGAGGCGCGCCTGTACCGCGGCTATATCGGCGAGAGAATAATGGCGGGAGGGCGTTACCGGACGCTTGTTTCGAATATAGTTATCAGCCGCCCCGAGGGCATGCCTTTGCACGTTCGGTTGAGCGGGCTGAATGAGGACCGCGTCTCCGTTATGAGAGAAGGCGGCCGGCGGATTTACCGTCTCTCCCTTGAAAACCGGTCCCCGATAAGGGATGAGGTCGCCATGCCTCATCACAGTGAGATCATTCCCTCTCTTATAGTGAGCTCGCATGGCAGCTGGGATGAGGCGGCGCGATGGTACGCTTCGCTGATGCGCGGAAGAACCGCAATGAGCGCGGAAATGCGGCGCGATCTCTCCGGCGTTATCGCCGGGGCGGACTCCGATATCGCGAAGATGCGTAACGTATACAATCATGTCAACGCGTCAATCCGCTATGTCGGTTTCGAACTCGGACTGGGGGGGCTCCAGCCGCGCAGCGCGGACCTGACGTACGCCACGCGCATGGGAGACTGCAAGGACCTTACCCTGGTGCTTGTGTCCATGCTGCGCGCGTCGGGAATAGACGCGCGTATGGCCCTGGTCCGGACGAGGGAGCGCGGCGCGCTCGACCGTTCCATTCCCTCCATCGGCCAGTTCAACCATGCGATCTGTTTCGTCAACCTCGAGGGAGGGGTGTTTCTCGACGCGACGGCCAAGATGGCCGGTTTCCGGGAGCTGCCTTCTGAGGACCGGAACATCCAGGCACTGGTTATCGACGAGAGGGGCCACTCGTTCATAAATACCGCTGGGCGCTTTTACCACGCAAATCTTGATTCTGTTGTCACGGAGGTGGGCATAGAAAGTCAGGGAGGAGCGGAATTAAACAGAAAACTTACCAAGGGAGGCGCGTTCGCCCGTTCGGCGCGCGGTGAGCTTCTTGATAAATCGGAAAAACTCCGCGGTATAGGCGCCTACTGGAATTCAAAATACAGCGGCGCCTCAGTCAGCACGCTGATCGCGCACAGGACCGGTACGGAGATGCCGGTGGAGTATTCCTACAATGTCAGGATTCCATCCTTCCTTTCGCCCGCGGGGGGGTATGCGGCGTTTCCGGCGTTTATCGTATCCTCGGATTATTATCGTGAATACGGGATGATGAAATCGCGTGTTTCCCCGGTCCGGATTTCTTCGGGATGGACGAGCGATACCGTCGTGCGCTTCACCATCCCGAGAGGATGGGATATCGCGGTTCTTCCGGCCGCTGAGAACCGGGCGCACCCGGGGTTTTCCGCGCGGTTCGAGTACGTCAGAAAAGGCGACTCGGTGTTCGAGGCGAGGTCCTCAGTGGTGTTCGTCGATTCGTCGATCAGCCCGGAAGAGTACGGCGTATTCAGGGATTTCCTCATTTTCATACACCGTAAGGAAAACGAAAGAATCATCATCCGAAAGATTGAAGGGCCGGGAGGCGGCGATGCGCGCTAAAATCCTCCTCCTCGCGGTATTGCTCCTTCCGGTATGGCCGGTTCCGGTATCGGCCGTCGATAGCGCTCCGTCAGCGTATGAGGCGCGTGTTCTCTCGGCCTTCGCCGCGGGTGATTATTTCGCCCTGTACGACGGCATCGAGGCCATGCTTCTAAAGTATCCGGGTGCGCCGGAGGCGGCGCTGTACCTGACGGACCTGGTAACGCTGGCCGATGTGTACGGTCACGCCAGGGTTGATGGTTCGCTATCCCGTATCGCGGCACGCCTTGAGGAGGAAAAGCAGGAACATGCCGGCCTGTACGGGCTTATGATCCTGCTCCAGAAGGAGAGGCTTGCGCGCCGCTATATGCCGGAAAAATCGGCGGAAATCGTGAAACGCCTCCGTCCCGTCGCCTCGTGGAGGGTCTCCGGACCCTATCATCGGTACGGTGCTGCTGATATCGATCATGTTTTTCTTCCGGAAATCGCCGCGCCTGCCACGGGAGAGGAGGCGCGCTGGAAGAGAGTTTCAGCCGACGAAAAAACGGGGGAAATCGATTTTTCGCGTATGCTCCCACCGGGAAGGGGCGCCGCCTACGCCTCGACCGTCATCGCGCCCGGACGACCGGTGCGACTCCGGGTGTATTCGTCGTCTCCCTTTCGCCTGTTTGTAAACGGCCGGACGGCGCTCGCCAATACCGATACGGCTGCGCGGCGTTCGGTGCGCGTTCTCGAGCTGACGACCAAAGGCGCGGTGGCGTTGATGATGAAAGTATACCGGAAGGAAGACTGGAAATTCCGGATGATCGTTACGGATCTGAACGATATCCCGATTGAGGTTGAATCCAGAGCGGGGGCCACGGCGGACGGCGCGTGCGAGTTCACAGAGGTGTTGGATTACCCTTATGCCGAGCTTGTCCGACGATTGCACGGAAAAGAACAGGGCGCTCTTTTCCACCTCGGAGCCTATTTCAGCGAGCGGGACAGTCGTGAGGCGGAGAAATATTTCAGAACGGGAACCGGCCAGGATGCGGGGTACCCGTGCAAATATTTTCTCGCGGAATCCCTGCTCAAGGCGGCAGGGAGCAATAGGGGATCCGCGGAGTACCTCGAGGCGTCACGCATTTACCGGGAGATCTGCGGGTCCGACGCGTCATTTATCCCCGCGCGCTTCCGCCGCCTTCAGATGATCGTCGCCCGCCGGGCAACGGCCGAGGCCTACGAGGAGGGACGGGTGCTGACGGAAAGAGCGCCGCGCTTTCTGCCGCTTCGGGAGATGTATTCCTCGCTCCTGGCGGGACTCGGCTATGAGAGGGAATTCGAGCGGGACTGCGCGGAATTCACGAAGGAATTTCCTTTTTCCCCCTCTCCCCGTAAAAATTTGGCCGCGTTCGTTCGTTCACGTGATCCTGAGCGATCGGCCCGGCTGTACCGCGAGGTCCTCGAAACGGGATTCGATAAAAACGCGTATGAATCACTGATCGACACCCTGCGCGGCTTGGAGCGGCACGCGGATATAGTGGCGCTTGTCGACAGGTTCGACCACTTCAACGATTACGGCCGAACGAGGATAGACGCACTTATTGATATGGGTGAATACGAGCGCGCTTCCGGGCTGCTGCTGAAAAGGATCGCGGCACGGGAGGATCCCGAGGACTACCTGCGCCTCGGAAGGATATCATATCTGGAAGGAGAGGTGCCGTCGCTGCACTGGGGGAGGATGCTCGCGATCTCTCCATCGTATTTCATGACGGGGGACCTTCTGGACTATCTTTCGGGCCTCGGTACCGAACATCCTCTTTCGCGTGAAGGGAAGGAGAAAGGGGAAGAGTATATCGAACGGTGGATGCGCGGAGAGAAAAAAGGAACAGGAGCCCCCTCGGAGGTACTGTTCAGGCAACGATTGTATCGTCTGAACCGCGATGGAAGCAGCCGCGCGTTCTGCGAGGACGTTATCTACGTACACGACAGCCGCGGAATAGAACGCTATGGAGAATTCAGGCTGGACCACGGCGACAGGGCGTATCCGGTCCGCGCGCGCGTCTACCGGCAGGACGGAAGTTACAGCGACGCGGGAAGGATCATCAGGGTCGACGGGTCTTCCTACCTTTCGCTTCCTTCTCTGGGGGAACGTTCGATCATACATGTATCCTATTTCGCGGACAATCCATTCACCCTGCAGGGTGATTCGGTATTTTTCGCGACGCCCCTGTTCGCGACGCACGATTTTGACGAATCGCTGGGTGTCTTTTCATGCAGCGTATCGGCTCCGGAGGAAATGGATGTGCGCGTGGCCTTTACCGGAGGACCGGTGTCTCACAGCAGGCGCGAGGGAATGATCGAGTATTCGATGAGGATCGATAACCGGCTTCCCGTCCGGGTGGAACGTGGAATGGGTAACCGGCTTGGCCGCCTGCCGGTCTATTCGATTTCGACCATGCGCGAGAGAAATGATTTCGTCAGGTGGTACAGCTCGCTGGCACGCGGCTCATCCGACCTTCAGGCCGACGCCGTGCGCGCGAAATTCGCTTCCGCCGAAATCGGCGATACGCTGCGCGACGTATACGCGTTCGTTTCGCGCGAGATCGATACGCTCGGCAATGTTCTGTACTTCCCGGAGAGCGCGGCCGGCACGTTGATAAAAAAACGGGGAACACCCGAGGACAAGGCGGTGCTCGCAAGGGCGATTCTTGAATGTCTTGGAATACGCTCGTATTTCGCCTTCGCCGCGGAGAAGGATTTCCCCGACCTGGGCGGTTTTGTGTCCCCGGCCGTTTTTACCCATGTCCTGCTCTACGTTCCGGTAGACCGCCAGGGCGGGGTGTGGATGGATTTTTCGCGGACATACAACGGCTACGGCCTGGTCGATCCGGCCCTGGAGGGATCGGACGCGCTTGTCGTTATTCGAGACGGCGCCGAGGTTCGCACTGTCGCCGGCTCGAGGATGGATGGAAGCAGGATTGACCTGAGCGTGCGTCTCGACGAGGGCGGGAACGCCCGATTCGAAGGTGCTGTTCGATTTTACGGCGGCAGAGAGGACGCGCGCTCCCTGTTCCAGGACGCTCTGACAAGGGAGGAGATGGCCAATCGTCTGCTCGGGAGGATGTTCCCGGCCTTCAGCCTCGATGATTTCAGTATGAACGGACTCGATACCGTGGATTCGCCGTTCGACCTGAGGATAAAGGGCAGGACATTCTCCCTCGCCACCACGACCCCCGACAGGATAGTCCTGACACCGGTTCTCAACGCGAGTGAGGTGCTCGCCCATGTGGATGAGCGCGCGCGGGTCCATCCCTACTACATCATCCGACCGGTAAATGAATCTGAACGGTATCGTTTCCGCCTGCCGGAGGTCTACCGAAGCGCGGTGTTTGACAGGAAAGACTCCGTGCAATGCGCATTCGGATACGCCTTTGTACGCGTTTCAAAGAATGCGGGCGAAACCGAGCTTGTCGTCGAGAAGGAGGTGCATGTCGGCGCGGCGAGGATCGCGCCGGCCGATTACGGCGAGTTCATAGATTTCTGCGAGCGTCTACAGCGCGCCGAGCGGAGGCACATCATCGTAGAAAAGCCGGGTTGATCCAGCGCGAGACGCCGGAGGCGCGGCTCGGTCAAGCGGGCGCCATGGAAAAGATAAACCAGAGAAAGAAGATGATGATGAGCATCCCCCAGAGCGCCACGATCCCGATTGAAATTTCTGGATGGAGCTTTATCCATTGAAAGAGTCTGGATTCGCGGTACTCCATGATGAGGTTGAAGATTTTGGTGGATGAATTCGCCTTCTTTGACGCACGGCGTCGGGATGGCGATGAGCTCTGGCCGTTTTTTTCGCTGGTCTGTGTCATATGGGATATTCCTCGTGGCTGTCGTGATCGGCGAACGGCCTCGTTGCATTGTTCCGAAAAACACCTCCATCAATGCTATATGGTTTAAAACCGGATGTCAATACTATATGCGGCGGGCGTAAAAAAATTATGCCGTGTCAACCCGGCGCCCGGGTATTCCTGACCGGATATGGTGCGGGTACGTGTGCTTGACAGGTGGTCCGAACATGATAGACTGGGGTAAACCAGTACTACCAGGACGGACCCGATGGCAAACAGGATTCTGCGCTTTGGAGTCTCTATTGAGGAGAAGTTGCTCCACCAGTTCGATGGACTGATATCGGACAAGGGCTATGTAAACCGGTCGGAGGCGATCAGGGACCTCATCCGTGACGCGCTGGTACGCGAGGAGGCCTCTTCCCCCGCGTCCGAGGTCATTGGAACCCTGACGCTCGTATACAGCCATGAGGTGCGGGAAATCGCCGACAGGCTTAACGATATTCAGCACGACAATTACCGGAGTATTATCTCCGCCGTTCACGTTCACCTCGACGAGCACAACTGTCTCGAGGTCCTCATTCTGAAAGGCCCCTCCCAGGCGGTGAAAAAGATCGCGGATCGCCTTTTGTCCATCAAAAATGTTCGACACGGAAAACTCACGATTACTACCGCCGGGGGCGAGTAGAAATCCGCCCGCGCTCCCTGAATGATTCCGCGGGCGGATTTCGAAGGAAAAAAAGCTCAACTATAAAGAGCGCGAAGCCGATATTTAGATAAAGGGATACTATGCTCACATGGCCGCGCCGAGGCAGCGGAAGGGCCTCTCGCGCGCCAGGAACGAAAGGAGTTGTTCCGTGAAGGCAACAGGGATGTGCGCCATCGCCTGGCTGGCGTTACTCGTCTTTTCCGCGGGAACATACTGCGCTCCGCCGCACGGCGCGTCGGTGCGCGGTGAGCGGAACGTATATGCGGCAAGTCATGAATACCGATCCGCCCGCGATGTAACCATTCTGCACCGCTGGAGCGATGAGGAGACGGTCGTTAATGATACCGGATTCGATTATTCGGCCGGGGATGAAGGCGATGAGTACGGCGGAGAGTATACTACCGAAAATAGCCGGGTCGATGCGTTGCCGAGCACAGCGATAAAACGGATGGGAACCGTTAAAAGAGAAAGTGCTTTCGTTCCACGCGGTCCGGAGAGGAAAGCCCCGTCCGCGGACGGGCGTGCTCTGCCCCGCAAACCCGTTAGGTCCGATACCGGTACAATAACCCACACGGTTAAAAAAAACGATACCCTCTTCAGCCTGGCCAGGCGGCATGGTTGTACGATCGATGAAATAACCGGGCTCAACGGATTAAAGAAAAACGACTCCATTAAAGTTGGCATGAGGCTCAGGATACCCGTATCCGGCGCCAGGCGATCCACGAAGAGGGAGGCCGCGGCCGGCACTACGGAACCGGTGGCGAACGTCGATTTTCGTTGGCCGCTGCCGCGCGTACTCGCTGTTCGAAGGGATTCGGCCGAGGGCGTAAAGCCGCTGGGCGTTGAGATAACGGGAAGCCCGGGCGCCGTCGTGGTTTCGGCCGCCCCCGGGACCGTCAAGCGTATCGGCGACATGCGCGGTTATGGCCGCTATGTAATCATTTCTCACGATGGGCGTTTCGTGACAGTGTATTCGCGCATGGGTGAAATCCGGGTGAAGGAGGGTGAAAAGATCAACGCGGGCGCGGTTATCGGCAGAATCGACGACGGCAGCAGGAGCATACACTTCCAGATAGGCAGGGGCGGGAAACCGGTCGACCCCCTGCGGTATCTGCCGGAAAAGAGTTAATGTATTCAGCTTCTTCGCGCGGCGGCGCTTTCGGCTATACGCACGAGGTTTTTCGCGTTTTCGAAAATGAGCCGCGACGAGTCAGCCATCGCGGTCACACCCTTGACCATTTCGGCCATGAGCTCGTTGATGTGGTCCACGGCCCTGGTGGTTGATTCGATAGCGATTTTCTGCTCGTCGGTCGCGGTGCCGATGCCCTTCGCGAGATCCAGATTTTTAAGCGTCTGGTCGATGATGACGGCGGTATACCGCTCCTCGACGAATATGCTCTCTTTCAGGATCTTGATCGTATTCGAGCTGTCCTCCATGTTGCCTATCATGCCTTTGATGAGGGACGTTGCTGACCGGATAATCTCTACGCCGCGGCGGGTGGTGTCGGTGTTGGAGCGCAGAACGTTCTCTATCTCCTTTATGCTGTCGGTGGTCTGTACGGCGAGTTTGCCGATCTCATCGGCCACGACCGCGAAACCCCTGCCGTGCTCGCCGGCCCGCGCGGCCTCGATGCTCGCGTTGAGGGAGAGCAGGTTGATTTTGTCGGCGATCTCGTTGATGATGGAGACGGTTTCGGAAATCCGCGCGCTCTGATCGCTAATTGCGGCGATGAAGCGCTCCACCTCCTCAAGGCGCTCTTTGCCGGCGGTCGTCTTGTCCACGACCTGGCCGATGCTGCCGAGCGAGAGGTCCAGGTTGCTCTTGGTCTCTCCCTGGATATTCCTGAACTCGTCTATGATTGTCTCCATCTTCCTGTTCTCGTCGATCTGCTCGCCGGCGGAGTCCGAGATATTCTCGGCCGACCCGAGAAGTTCCTCGAGGGTGGCCGATATCTCCTCGAAAGTTGAGGCCTGGCTCTGTATCTTCTCGTTGAAATCGACGATCACCCTGTTCTGCTCCTCGACCTGCTCGAAGAGGGCCGTCATCTTCGAGTTGATCTCATGGACGATCTCGTTCTGAGTCTCGTTCTGTCGTTCGATGATCCGCAGCTGTTCGGTGGTGCGCGCGTCGTATTCGTCGATTATCGGAATATTCCTGTAGGCGATGTAGACGATGATCGCCATGAGCGTCATGAAATATACCTCGCGGAGGATGATGAAATCGTGCACCGGCTTTCCGTCGATGGTGGACAGAATGTGCATGGCCACCCCGTTACCGGCCGCGAAGAACAGGAAGACAACCCAGTTGATGAAGGTGAACAGCGAGAAGAAAATGAGAATCCTCCTGTTATAGAGAAA
>JAGODA010000332.1 GCA_017998475.1 Spirochaetota bacterium
GTGCCAGTTACGGAACCGCCCTTCGCTTCGCCTGAACTCCGCCATTATCTCCTCGAGCCGCCCGGGTTCGGGGTACAGAAGCCGCATCGCGTCGGGGTTCCCCACCATCTCGCCGGCGGAGTACCCTGTAACGCGCTCGCATTCCGCGTTCCATACGACGAGAACCTCCTCCGTGTCGAAGGCGTCCATCATCACCGGCATGTTCTGCACGATGCCGCGCAGACGCTCCTCGCTGGTCCTCAGTTCGGCCTCTACCCTGCGCCGCTCCTCGAGCTCGCGCTCGAGGTCCACCGTCTTCTGGCGCACCTGGCTTTTCAGGCTCCAGGACCAGGTCAGGATGAGCAGCACCACGAAGAGGGTTATTCCCCCCGCGTATGCCGCATAGCGCGCGAAATCGCCTGTCGAGATTTCGGCCCCTCCGCCGAACCATGTGCGGTGTATCCGGTGATACTCGCCGGTTTCCCGCACTATCCGAAGCCCCTCGTTCAGCCTGGCGGCGAGGCGCGTATCCCCCTCGCGTACCGCGAAGCAGTAGTCGCGGGGCATGATGGGGTCGCCCACCGTCGTGATGTTGTCCAGCCGGAGCTTCCGCGCGTGGTAAAGCCCCTGGAGCTTGGACAGGAGCGCGGCGTCGTGCCGCCCGGAGGCGAGCAGGGTGAGCGCCTCGCGCTGGTCGGCGACCGGCACGATGTTCACCACGAATCCGAAATCGCGGACGAAATCGTGCATGATGTCGCCGCGCTGGACGATGATCGCCTTCCCGCGCAGGTCGGCGAGCGTCCGTACGGGCGAGCCTCCGCGGACGAAAATGGAGTGCGTGACGATGCTGTGCGGAGCGGTGAAGTCGACCTTCCGGTCGCGGTCCCTGGAGTAGTACATGCCGGTCAGGGCGTCTATACGGCGGTTTTCGAGCTCGCCCCTTACCTCGCCCCACACGCCGAGGCGCAGTTCGTATTCCAGCCCCACGGCCGCCGCCACGGCGCGGAAAAGTTCCACGTTGAAGCCGTCGGGGCCGTGCTCACCCTGAAACTCGTATGGTGGATAGTTGTTGTCGCCGCGAACGACGAGCGGCCCGCCGCGGGCGTCGGCGTGCGCGCACCAGAGGACGAGCGCCGTGACCGCCGTGAGGATGCGCCGTCCGGAGCGGCGCGGGGAATGTGCGTTTTCGATTTTCATGGCGATCGCGCGATAGTGTCGCATAACAAAGTGATACATTCAAGAATAATTGTCGCAGGCCGCCCGTCCGGGCCGAGCCGCTCTCCGGGCGACGGATCCGCAAAGAGCGCGGCCGCGTACGGTGCGACCTCCGTATAAAGCTTAGCGCTCCGCGGCGCATTTTCAAGGTCGTGGGGATTCCGGACCATTCGGTTCGTCCGCGGATGATTTTTTGTTTGCCCGCGCGGCCGGGCGCTCATACAACGCCATTATGAACAGTGATGACGCACACGGCGGAAAAGCCCTGGCGCGACGGATACGTCAGCACGCGGCTGGGAAACCGCACCGCTTCTTCGCGGTGGTGCAGCCGGGCTTCGAGGAGCTCGCGCTCGAAGAGCTTCGCGGCATCGGCGTTGCGGAGGAGTTTTCTCCCGTCGAGGGAGGGATCGAATTCGAGGCGCGCCTGGACGGCTGTTACCGCGCGAACCTGTGCTCGCGCGTCCTTACGCGCGTGCTCATGCGCCTGGACCGCTTTTCGGCGACCCATTTCGAGCGCCTGCGCGCGAAGACCGCGGCCTTTCCGTGGGAGCTGTATCTCTCCGGGTCCGCGCCCCTGGCATTCAGCGTTTCGTGCTCGCATTCGCGCCTGTACCACACCGGCCGCATAGAGGAGGAGATGCGCGGGGCGATCGGCGAGCGGCTGGCGCACTACGGAGTGGAGCTTCCGGCGGACGGGGGGGATGATGCGCGGGCGCGCCAGACGGTCTACGCGCGCTTCGAGAACGATATGTGCGAAACGAGCCTGGATTCGAGCGGCGCGCCCCTGTACCGCCGCGGCTACAAGACCCATATCACGCAGGCGCCCCTTCGCGAGACCATCGCCGCGGCCCTGCTGCGCGCGTCCGGAATCGAACGCTGCGATACGCTTATCGATCCCATGTGCGGTTCGGGGACCTTCTCCATCGAGGCGGCCCATATCTGGAGCGGCCGCCGCCCGGGGGCGGAGCGCGCCTTCGCCTTCGAGCTCTGGCCGGCCTTCAGGAGCGCGGCGTTCGCTCACCTCAAGAAGACGCTCGGCCCCGACGCGTCCGCGGCACGGCCGGTGTCCGGGAAGAGCATTTTCTGCGCGGACATCGATCCGTCGGCGGTGGAGACCGCGTCCGGAAACGCGCTGCGCGCCGGCATGGAAGGGGTCGTCGTCCCGCGGCAGGCCGACTTCTTCGCGGCCGGTCCGGACGTGCCGATCGGGGAGGGGACGCTTGTGGCGCTCAATCCGCCGTACGGAGGGCGCATCCCCCGCAAAAACATCACCTCCTTTTATCGCCGTATCGGCGAGATCATCCGCACGCGCTACGCTTCGTGCGCGTACTGTATAATTGTGCCGGGCATCGAGATCGAAAAGGCGCTCTCCCTCCCCCGGGACCGCAAGATCGTCTTTATGAACGGGGGCATCCGGGTGGCGGCCGTCATCAAACGGGCGCCCTAAGCGCTTTTTTATTGCGTAAACGGGCGACCGCGCGTAGGCTGTCGAACCGCGGCCCGGAGGCCGATACAATCGAGAGCGAGGAAGGACAATGCCTGACGAGATACGAATACCCGAGCGAAGCGAGATCCCCGAGGCGCACAGATGGGACCTGGCTCCTCTCTTCGACAATGACGATGAATGGGAGCGCCTTTTCGGCGAGCTCGAAAAAAGGATAGAGGGATACACCGCCTTTCGCGGCCGTCTCGGCGAGTCGCTGGCCGTGTTCAAAGAGGCGCTCGAGTTCGACCTCGCGCTCTCGCGCGAGCTGGAGCGGCTCTACACCTACGCACATCTGAAAAGCGACGAGGACAAGACCAACCAGCGCTACATGGGGCTCTACGGGCGCGCCATGAACCTCTACAACCGCGCCTCCGAGCTTTCGAGCTTCATGACGCCGGAGATCCAGGCTCTCCCCGACGACACGGCGCGCGCCTGCATGGACGACGCGTCCATGAAAGACTACCGGTTCATGCTCGAAAAGATATTCCGATACAAACCGCACACCCTCTCCGCGGAGATGGAGGAGCTGCTCGCCATGGGCGGGGAGCTCGCGCAGGCGCCGTCGCAGTTCTTCAGCCAGCTCGATAACGCCGATCTGAGCTTCGGAACCGTCACCGACGACGCGGGCCGCGAGGTGGAGCTGAGCCACGGCAACTTCGTCTCCTTCCTGATGAGTCCCTCGCGCGAGGTGCGCAGGAACGCCTTCGAGCGGTATTACCGCGTGTACGAGGCGCATCGCCACAGCATCGCCGCGGCCTTCGCCTATTCCGTGAAGAAGGACCGCTTCTACGCGCGCGCGCGCAGATTCGAAAGCTGCCGCGACGCGGCCCTGTTCGGGGACAACGTGCCCGGCGGGGTCTACGACAACCTGGTTTCGACCGTGCGGAATAACAGTGCGCCGCTTTTCAAGTACCTCGCATTCCGGAAAGAGGCCCTCGGGCTTCCCGACCTGCACTTCTACGACACCTACGTGCCCATCGTATCGGACGTTCCCTTCTCCATGAGCTACGAGGAGGCGGTGGAGACCTGCGTGGCCGCGCTCGCG
>JAGODA010000333.1 GCA_017998475.1 Spirochaetota bacterium
GCTCGTGGTGATAGACTGCGGTGAAAGCATCGTACTCCCTCCTTCGTTGTGGTTTGCCGATTACAACTCTGGTAGGTTTACGATGCTTTTTCTACATCATTTTTACACACTCAACTGGACGTGACCTCCTGGGCCCAATCGGGCTGACTGCGGGGGTGATGGCTCGCTACGTGGTGTTCGACAGCTATAACGATTTCGATTACGACAGCATCAAAACGGACGACAAGGCGAGCTTCACGGGCGTTTTCCTCTACCTCGCCGCGGGGCTGGCGCTGTAGAGTTTATTCTTCGTCATTTCTCTTTTTCCGCGTCCGGTTTCCAGGAGTACTCCAGCCCCGGATCGAACTCCACCTTCACCTTCTTCCCGAGAAACTCCACCGGGTAGCGGTGCCCCGCGAATTTTCCAGCGAGCTTTTTACGGTACGGGCTGTCCGGATAGAAATAGTACAACCGCGCGTACAGGTACCACGCCTGCGAGCGCTCCCCGATGTGCTCGCAGGCGCGCGCGAGCTTCCATAAAAGCTCGTCGGCCGCCGGGTCGGTGGTCCCCATGGAGAGCGCCGCGCGGAGCATGAGCACTCCCTCGCGCGCCGTCCGGTGCGACGAGATGAGGCGCGTACCCTCCTTCACAAGCCGCGCGTAATCGCCCTTTCCGACGAGCACGTTGAACGATGCCAGAAACACGGGGCTTCTCTGCGCGCGCATGTTTTCGAACGAGAAGCGCAGGGCGTGACTTCCCGGATGGAGGCGCCGGCCGTACTCGACACGGAAGATATTCTTTGTAACGGGGACGATCTTGACCAGCAGGCCGTCGAGCGTCGCGCGGAAGGACTTCGCCTTGACGTCCACGCCGTCGGCGCCGCTGTCGGCGAATATATAGAGACCGGGCGAGCGGTCGACGATCAGGTTTTGCTGATACCCGGAATTGTCGACCGCGGAGGAAATCTTCACCGTGGCGGAGGGGAGGCCGCGCTTGAAGTATTCGGCCGCGGCGAGGAAATAGGCCTCGGCCTCCTCGCGGTTGTAGAGCCGCTCGGAGAGGTGCCGCGCGTGCGCCTCGTCCGAGAAGAATCCGGCCTCGCCGATGACCCCCGGGCAGAGGTAGCGCGTCTCGCGCAGGATGTGCGTGCCCGTTTCGGGAAACACCGCGAAATCGGAAAGCACGATACCTCTCCGGTCCATGATGCCGTGCAGGCGTTCGAGGAGCATCCGCGCGAAGTCGAAGCTCGCGGGGTTCACCTCGTCGCTTCCCCAGGCGAGGACGCATGGATAGTTCACGCCGTCGGAGCGCCGCACCGAGCCGTTGTGGTGGACCGAGATGAGGAGATCGGGGGAAAACTCCTCGGCCATCTCCACGCGCTTTTTGAGCGGAACGTCGACGTCGCGGACGCGGGCGAGTTTTACCTCGGCGCCGGCGTCGCGGAGCATGGAGGCGAGGATGAGCGCGACGCGAAGGTTGACCTCCTCCTCGGTGATGCCGCCGGGCCCTATGCGGAACAGGTCCTTCTTCCCAAGGCCGCCGTGGCCGGGGTCGACGAATACGCGCTTCCCGGCAAGCCATGGATAGTCGCTCAGTCTGAGGTCACCGTCGTAGTGCTTCGATATAATGCCGCAGCCGGATAAAAACGGTCCCGATTGAGCGATGCGCGCCGCGAGGCCGTGCAGCAAATCCCGTGCGTACGAGCGGGCGCGCTCGACGCCGTCGGCGCAGCCCGTTGCGAGCGCGAAGACGCACACGACCGGGATGAGAACGCTACGCAACCCGTGGTCCATCGGCCCTCCCCTCGATAAATTGTCTGATAAACGGATCCTCTGATGCTCCGAGCTCCTCGACGGTCCCCGTAAACGCGATGCGCCCTTCGAGAAGCATGGCCACGCGGTCGGCGATGCGCCAGGCGGATTTCATGTCGTGCGTTACGACGACGCTGGTTACGCCGAGGGTGTCGCGCATGGTGAGGATGAGGCGGTCGACGGCCCCGGCGGTGATGGGGTCCACGCCGGTGGTGGGCTCGTCGTAAAGCATGATCGCCGGTTTGAGCGCCGCGGCCCGGGCCAGGGCCACGCGCTTCTGCATCCCCCCCGAAATCTCGGAGGGCATGCGCTCGTCGATGCCGCGCAGGCCCACGAGGGACAGCATCTCGGGCACGACGCGCGCGACCTCCTCCTCGGCCGCGTTCCGCCGGCGAAGGCCGAAGGCCACGTTGTCGAAGATGTTCATGGAATCGAAGAGCGCTCCCCCTTGGAAGAGCACGCCGATTTTCGACAGGAGGGCGTGCCGCTCGAGCTCTGAAGCGCCGGTGAACTCGACGCCGTCGATGCGTATGGTGCCCGAGTCGGGAGCGAGCAGGCCGATGAGATGCTTGAGTATGACCGACTTCCCGGAGCCGCTGCGGCCGATGACGCACAGCACCTCTCCCTCGTATACGGAGAGGTCGACGCCCGCCAGCACGGTCTTTCCCGCGAAGCTTTTATGGAGGTCCTCGATCTGTATTTTTTCGTTCACGGAGCGTACCCGTACCGGCGGCATGGACTGTTATATGCGCGCGCCTGTGCGCATGAAAGTGTCGCATCCGCTGTCCGGCATTTCAACAAGAAAATGCGGCAGGGCTTCCCGATTGCGCGTGCGGGTGCCGGGACCATTCCGTCGAATTGACGGAATGAATGTTCGGCGCTGAATTGGCGGATACAATCAACCCACTTCTCTCGGGACACCCTGGAGTTCATTTCTCTTCTTTATGAATTCGGGGCGAGGTACCTGATAGTCGGCGGCGAGGCCGTCATTTACTATGGACACGCCCGGCTGACGGGGACGCTTTTTCACAATGCGTGACGTTCTTATTCATCCGGTGATCCGAAAGACCGGGGTACACCATCTTCCTTAGTGTTTCGAGGTGGGAAAGGTTGTCCTCGGGCGATGATTCGCTCGCCATGAGTTCCTCCGCCGGGAATCCCGCGGACATCGACCCCTTCCATGTGGCCATCCGGTGCTTTTTCCGCTTTTTAAATGTAGAGTTGTCATTCATTGTTTTTTAATAAAAGCCTTTTCATCTCTTTTACGTCCAGCGCGTCTTTCTCCCTTCCTGTCGCCAGCTTGTTCGCTATCAGGTGTTTGAGAGACAGAAAGGGTACACTGGTATCTTCATTGCCGACGCGAAGGGACTCGCGGAAAGCATCATTGAACTGCACCCCTTCGATCATGGTGATTATATCGATCCTGAAGGGAGGCAGCCCCATCTGAAATATGGTTCCGGCAACTTTGAAATCGTCCGCGGAAATGTCCTTTAACGGAGCCCCGAAACGAACAAGGGCGCGGTATACCCTTTCCGCGTTGGAATGGTCCGGATTGACAAAAATATCCAGGTCACCCGTTGCCCGGATGTAACCGTGTACGGCCATCGCGTAACCGCCGACAATAAGAAACTCCGCTCCCTCGGCGATCAGGCAGTCGATCATATCCTGAAAATCCGGGCTGAATTCAGGTTTTTTCAGCTTATTCCGCCTCATACGATTACCGGAATATGGTATAACCGGGGATAGAGCCCGTCAATTATAAATATACTCCCGGGGAAGGCTTCGCCTCGTCACAGCGCCGTCTCGATCCAGCCGCCACCGAGCACGTCACCGGATTCGTCGTAGAACACCGCGGCCTGTCCGGGCGTGATCCCCGCCTGGGGCTCGGCGAATCGGACCTCGACGCCGCCGTCGCGCTCCGAGAGCGTCGCGG
>JAGODA010000334.1 GCA_017998475.1 Spirochaetota bacterium
ATGTAGCGCTGGCCGAGTTCGCCCGGCGGCTGCAGGACTCGTGCAGGGAGTACGATCTGCTGGGCCGCTACGGCGGCGAGGAGTTCCTGGTCTTCCTGCCGCGCACCGACCGCGACGGGGCCATCCGGGTCGCCGAGCGCATTCGTTCGTCGCTGCGGAAGAAGCCGATGGTCTTCGGGGACCACACGGTGGAGCTCGGCGCGAGCCTGGGAGTGTGCGCCTACACCTTCGACAAATCGAACAAGCGCGCGGACAACGTCGAGGCCGTACTCGACGAGATGATCAAGCGCACCGATTACGCTCTCTACATGGCCAAGAAAGAGGGCAAGAACCGCGTGGTCGTATACAACCAGTAGCCGGAAGAATCATACGGCCGGAAGGCGTGGTGATCGGTCCGCCCGTATGTCGACGTATACAGATTTCCGTGTACGCCGGGAATAAACAGACCGGGTCCCTCCCTGTCCCCGTTCCCGGCGCTTCCATTGCCGGTAGTGCCTATCCATCGACGCGTGCGGCGTACAACGCCCGCGCGGGTCGCCGTGTCGACGTTTACGGAAACACGTTATGACGAAATTGTTGTTGACATCGACGTTAGTGGATGTTTAGATACCGCGCCCGGAGGTGGCACATGATACGAAAGCTGAACGAGCGCATAGAGTCGATCTACTCCGAAAGGGAATTCGGCGTACGGAAAAAAGCCCTCGCCCTGCTGTATTACGCCATCCTCATGATATTCCTGCTGGCGCTGCTCATTCTGACCTATGCGATAGTAAACCCTTCCGGTGTGCTCAAGGCGGTCGTAGGCGCGGGGACCATAATGGCCCTTGTGGGACTCAGTATCGTGTTCGTCCTGAAAGGAAAGCTCGAGTACGCTGTCTCGGTCTACCTGGTGCCGACCCTGATCATAATCGTCAGCGCGCGCTATTTCAACTCCCTGAGCGTCCCCCATACGACGTTCACCTCGTACCTGTACTACAACTTTTTCCTGATCGTTTTCGTCGCGGTCTTCGCACGGAAGATCCATGTTCCGATCATATCCGCGGTGCTCATCGTGTGCAATCTGATAATGTATTTTTCCATCCGCGGCGCTCTCGATCCGCTCTCCCTGCAGGCAGCCGGCACGGGTATCGCGAACAGCACCGCGGCGCTTCTCATCACCGGAGTGGTGTCGTACATAAGCGTATGGCTTTCCGCGCAATCGACCAGGAAGCTCCGCGAGGAGGCGGATTCAAACCGACGGCATTATGAGACCATGGAGGCCGTGTTCGAGCGCATACGCGGCGTCTCGCGCGAGCTCGGTATGTCGGCGCAGAGCTTCTCGTCGACGGCTGCCGGTCTCAACGAGACCGCGCAGAGCCAGGCGGCGATTATCGAGGAGTCCTCCGCGTCCATGGAGAGCATAGCCACGGCGATCGGGAAGGTCTCGTCGGAGGCGACGCGACAGTCGGACGGCGTTAACCGTATAGAGGGGCTCATCTCACAGCTCAACGGCTTTATCCGGGACGTATCGGAGCGCGCCGGCGCCATTCACCGCGAATCGATCAACGCCCTCAGGCAGGGGCGCGACGCCGTCGATGTCGCCGCGCGCACGATGGAGGGAATGAAGGGGATTCACGAGAGCGCGGAGAAGATCAAGGAGATAACGCGCCTCATAACGGACCTCGCGGACAAGACAAACCTGCTGTCGCTCAACGCGTCGATCGAATCGGCGCGGGCCGGCGAGGCGGGCAGGGGATTCGCAGTGGTCGCCGAGGAGATTTCCAAGCTCGCCGACAACAGCACCGACTCCGCCAAAGAGATTTCCAAGCTCATCACGGAAACCGCCACGAACATCGGGCAGGGCTACGAGATGTTCAACGAGATCAACAGGATAATCGTCGACATAAACAGCACCCTGGAGCAGGCGAACCGGCTGAGCCTGGAGATGAACGAGTCTTCGGAAAAACAGCTCGGGCTCAGCGGAACGGCCTTCGAGGAGGTAAAAGGGGTCAACACGCTCGCCTTCAGCATCTCAACGGCCATGCAGGAGCAGGCCGCCACCGCGGCCGAGTTGTCCCGTTCCTTCGACAGCATCAACGAGATCACTCAGAACAACGCGGCCGCCTCGGAGCAGGTGTCGGCCTCCACGGATGCGCTCAACGATCACATAGGAAGCCTCCTCGCCATCGTGCGCGAGGGAGAAGGGGAGCGCGGGGAGAGCGCGTGATCGGAGATATTCATCTGCCGCACCGTATTCCGTATTTTTGCAGCACGCCCGCAGCCGATTTAAGCCTGTAGTCGCTTCTCACCTGGGTCATCGCGTGGCAGTACCAGGGGGACAGTGTTACCGCGAACTCCCTGAGCTCGGCGTCGTCGTCTTTACCGTGCCGGTTATGCATTTCGGCGGTAAAGCCGATGAGCTGAAGGCACAGGTCGTTTTTGCCTTCCGGATCGGCGGTGGAAAAGATGCCGGCGATATTCCGGTAAAAACGTGTTCGTGACGGCCTGTCCGTTTCGGAGATAAGCGACTTTTCCGAGTACGAAAGCAGGTATGAAAGGTTCTTTTTGTCCCTGGCGAGCGCCGGCGCGTATTTCTCCAGAAGATAAAGCCGCATGCTCCGTGTCGTTTCCCCGGGAGGCCCAACGCTCATTATACGCTGAAACATCTGGTCCCGGCTTACCGGAACGGGCCGGCCAAGGGCACCCGCCGCCGCAAGTTCCATAAGGATATCGATACGCTTCAGCAACAGCCGTTCGTCCTGGGGATGGCCCCTGTTGAGAATGAATGAAACTATGGCCCCTGTCACCCGTGCGTTCGCGTTCTTCATGGCGAGAATCCCGGTGTTCCATTCCCTTTCATCGATCTTCTCATCGCTCCGGTAATAATAGAATACCGAGCTTTTTCTTTCCATTTCCTCCGGATCGGGTATGGCGACAACCGTGTCGTGCAGAAACCGTATATATCTGTCCGGATACAGCCCGCCGCGTGCGAACGTCCCCATGACTCCCCTATGCACATGTCTGCATTTCATGGTGTAGGGGATGGTGATCGCGATATCCACGGCCTTTTCCACGCTGGCGGGCGTGCGCAGGTCGCGCATATACGGCTCGAGCCTTTTTTCGTACGGTTCGCACGTTCCCGGCTCGTCCTCGGTTCTTAAGGCAACGGATGAAACTTTCATTTTTTCGCCGAGGTAATAGACGAATGTTCCTTTTATCTCACCTGAACGGACGTCCGTGTAGCGCCCGTTGACTTTCACGCGGTCCCCATCGTACACATAGGAGCCCACGATCAGAACGTCGACTCCCAGAAGACCGCCAAGCCGCTCGCGTCCGCCGGCGGATACGAGCGCGGACTGTTCGAGGCGATGCTCCTCGAGAATCGCATCCAGCCTCCGGCGCTCCATAAGCCGGATTCCCCTCAGTGCCGAGACGCGATAAAAGGTCTCGTCCCCGATGACCTTGCCGTAGGCGGTAAAGGCGCCTGCGCTGTCGGTAAAGTCGAGTACGGCAAAACGGGTCTCCGGGGAAGCCTGAATGATCGTGTGCGCGCCGCGAAACGTACTCTCCGCGGAAGCACCCGCGGAGAAGTCGCCGGATGCGCAACCCGAAAAAAGAATAAGCATAGACAAGGGCGGTACGAGATACGGAAGGAGTTTCCGGATATTCATGCGGTTCTCCTTTATGTTTTTTTCCGCTGCAATCGCTATTTATTCGGCACCGCAGCGAAC
>JAGODA010000335.1 GCA_017998475.1 Spirochaetota bacterium
TGGCCATGTCGATGTCTCGGTCGTCGCCGTACGCCGTCAGGAACATCTCCGGTACCGCCATTTCACGGCCTATGATCTCGGTGGCGTCGATCCCGTCCATCTCTCCGGGCATCACGATGTCCATGAGGATGAGGTCCGGTCTGAGGCGGCGCGCCATCTCTATGCCCTCCTCCGCCGACGCGGCCCTGCCAACCACGGAATAGCCCATCCTGGTGAGCCGCTCCTCGAGCTGGGTGGTGATGACGGCCTCGTCGTCGACCAGCAGGATTGATTTTGAGGTCACGCTGTTCGTTCCTTCCGGGATTCCCTGCTTCGACGGCATTTCATCCATCATGCGAACCTCACCAAGAAATCGTTGGACAACACTGGCGTATCGGTATCACTGTTACCCGACACTGTCAACCCGATTTTAACCGACACGGATGCCCTTTCTAGCGGAATGGCACGCCCGGGGGCGAGCTTTTCGGACGCCGTTTCGGTCAACAACGAACAATGGGTATTTCTTGTTCATATTTTCTTCACATAACGACGAATTCCGCTGGCGCGATACCGCCGGGCCGCCTCGCGATTCACGTGGGGAAAACGGCACTTATCGCGAATTCGTCGCGAACCCGCCGCTCGCGGCCGGCACGGCCTTCCTGTGTTTTTCATCCGGATACATCGGTTCCCGGTAGAAAACTCAGGACCTTCCGCACAGCAGGGAGCACAGCCGCTGGGCCATGGCCGCGGCGACGTCTGTCTGAAAGGCCCGCCGCACCGCGGCGTCGAAGAAGAGCTCGGCCGATGGCTGAAATTCATCATCGCCGGCATAGTAGGCGAGTGAAATGCCGAGGGTGCCGACACAGCGAACGCGCCGGCCGACATCACCGGTCGGAAAGGGCTCGCATTCGAACCGGTCCAGCCGGGCGCGCAGAAGATCGAGCCGGTCACCGATCGCCGACACCAGCGGCAGAATGGTGCGCGAACGGAAGGGCCCCCAGTAGAACTGGCCGCCTGGAAGATCGCGAAACGTAAGCGGCGGGCCATCCGCGTCGAGCGGCATGTCGCAGAGCAGATAATGAAGCGCGAGGATATGGTCCACGGGGCGGGCCGGCTCGCCCGAGTCCTCGTAGTCCGCGTCCGCGAACGGCGGCGCGACGATTACACGCCTTCCGAGCACGGGGATCCGCAGATCTCCGTTCCGGCCGGGAGGTGAAAGTCCCAGGAGCTTCGCGCGGGCGGACATATCCACGGCGGCGAGCCGCCCGGCCGCGCGGTCTATGACGATTCGATCGGCCCTGTCCCTGTTCGACTCCACCGTGCCCGCCTCAGGCGCGGTTTCGCGCGGCGCGGCGCTCGATGGACGGAAACAGGGAGCCGTCCGTGTGCGGCAGGAAGAGCGCCGCCGTGTAGTGATCCATGTAGCGGGGATCGGCCCCCGGATCGACGTAGGTCATGCGCTTCGTCAGCTGCCGCTGGAGCGACCGGTGTTTTTCCGACACCAGCAGGCGGTATGAAGCCGCGAGGGAGGCGTTCCCCAGATATATGAACCGGTCCCGCGGCGCGTCGGGGAGGAGTCCGATAGCCACCGCGTTTTCAATATTCAATGTCTTTCCGAAGCCGCCGGCAATATAATAGCGCGCGATATCATTATGCGATATGCCGATACCCTCCAGCATGAGCGCCGAGGCCGCGTATATCGCCGCTTTCGCGCGCATGATATTTTCGATGTCGATCTCGCTCACGCCGATCGGAGACCCGCCGTCGTGGCCATCCGCCAGCTCATACGTGGCGCGTCTCCCGGACTGGACTATCCGCCTCGAGCCTCCGGTCCGGTCGAGCCTTCCGGCCCGATCAAGCCAGCCGGACATAAAGAGCTCCGCCACCAGATCGACCATTCCCGAACCGCAGATGCCGCGCGGCTCGCTGCCCCCTATCACCGAGAACGACGGCTCGCCGTTCGCCGGATCAACGCGCACCCCGCAGATCGCCCCCGGCGCGGCGCGCATGCCGCGGTCTATTCCGCCGCCTTCGAACGCCGGTCCCGCCGAGCACGCGCAGGTAACAAGAAAATCGCGGTTGCCGATGACCATCTCCCCGTTCGTGCCCACATCGAGAAACAGCGATATCTCCTCCGTGTCCGACGCGAGACCGGTAAGAAGAACGCCCGCCGTGATATCGCCGCCGACATACGACCCAACGCAGGGAGAGAAGAGCACCGGGGCCGCCGGGGCGATTTCGATTCCGATATCCCCGGCCGCGTACACCGGCGCTTCGAGCACGGTAGGCGTGTACGGCGACAGTCTGATATACTCAGGATCGAGTCCCAGAACGAGGTGCGTCATGACGGTGTTGCCGGAGATCGCCGCCGCTGTAATATCGCCCTGTTGGACGCGCGCCTCGGATGCCGCGGCGCGAACGAGACGGTTTATCGTGCCGAGCGCCGCCGCCCGCAACGCCTCCAGCCCGCCCGGGCGTGACGCGTAATTTATGCGGCCGATGACGTCGAGGCCCATCGATATCTGTTCGTTATACGCGCTTTTTACCGAGAGCACGGCCCCCGTTACGGTATCGGCGAGCGCGACGGCGACGGTTGTGGTGCCGAGGTCCACGGCAAGGCCGGGTCCGGGGTGCGCCGCGCCTTTCGCGCGCACGCGCACAAGTCGTTCGCGTCCGAAGGCGCCCGTCAGGACCACGCCGACGCGTCCATCCTCGCGGCGGAGCGCTCCGGCCAGCTCCCGGACGAGCGAAAGCGGACAGTCGGCGTCGACACCGGAGGAGGCGAGCGCGCTCATCAGGCGCTCGAGATCCGCGGGGCCTCCCTCAACCGGCGGTGGAACGACGCATCCAGCGGTCCGCGCGAGGGAACCGTCGGGATGTATCCGTTCGATATCGTCCCCGGCGGAAAGGTCCGTTTCGCAATCCACGCGCGCGCGGGACGACCCGGGGATCTCGATAACGCAATCGGTGTCCGCTATATACGAGCGGCAGGCGGGCAGCAAACCGGCGGCCGCGTCCTCCGGCGCGAGGACGGCGGAGGCGTCTTTTCGCAACCTGCCCGCGGTGACGCGCACCAGACACCGGCCGCAGGTGCCGTTTCCGCCGCAGGGGGCGTCGATGTCCTCGCCGGCACGGCGGGCCGCGTCGAGGAGGTCCATCCCCTCCCCGGCCTCGACGGTGCGCCCCGACGGAATGAACGTTATGCGCGGCACTACAGCCTCGTCTTCACGAAGCTCTCGATATCGGCCGCCTCCTGCGGCCCGACCAGCACCTTCCAGCCCGGAAGTCTTTCCTCGAGCTCGCCGCTGATCTGCGAAACGTAGCCCGGAATGACGATACGCCGGGTACCCACGCGGTCGGCAAGACCCGACTCGGCGATGAACTTCGAAACCGTCGCCGCCGAAAACTTTCCGGCCGCCCAGGCGGTCAGCACGCTCATGCCCTCGCACTCCGGAACCACCAGCCATGCGCTGGTGCCGCTGTTCTCGATCTCGCCCGACACCACGAAATAGGTGAGCGAGAAGTTGGTGGTGAGGAACACCGGGGAGTCCGCGCCCGGTTCGCCGATGGGATAAATGCCGGGCTCCACCTGTATGGGTTTCTGGGGATCGGTGAAGATGTTGAGCCGGAGCGTCATGAGCGCCGAAAGCGCGGCCGCGTCGAATTCCGGAAGGACGACGATACCGCCGTACTTCGCTATTTCGGTGACGGACTGTACGATAC